>CAKMZG010000105.1:0-7692 GCA_929200335.1 uncultured Alphaproteobacteria bacterium
AATATAGACAGCAAGCTGTCTGACGGAGGCTTCGCCTAAGCGATGTCCCCACGCTGGCATGACGCCATGTTTGGGTGCATTTATCTGCGCCACTAATTTGGCGCGATCACCACCATATAATGAAAGCGCATCTGCCAAATTTGGTGCGCCGAACTCGCGTCCACCCTCACCACTTTCGCCATGACAGGAGGCGCAATTGTCGGCAAAGAGTGCTTTGCCTTCCCCTGCTTTCTTTGCATCGTGCTCACGATCAGAGATTTGCAGGACGTATTCAACAACGTTGCGCACCTCGTCCGGCTCCATTAATTCGTCCCTGCCAAATCCAGGCATTTCAGAAATACGTGCATCATCATCCTCATCATTTCGAACGCCGTGCTTGATGGTGGTGTAGATTGCTTCCACGTCACCGCCCCAAAGCCAATCATCATCATTGAGGTTTGGATAACCAGGGCCGCCCTCTGCACCAGAGCCATGGCACTGGGTGCAATAAACTTTAAACAGTGATGAACCACCAGCCGTCGCAAAGCGGACCAATTCAGGATCAGCTTGAAGTTCTTCTAGGGATTTGGCATTAATGGCATCAATCTTACCTTGCTGCTCTGCCTTTACGGCTGCCATCTCACGTTTAAGCGCTGTACGGTTTGTTTCACCAGAAATGCCAGGTGTTGAGGCATTAATTAGCGGTATTGAAGGATAATAAATCAGATAGCCAATGGCAAAGATAATTGTGGCATAGAATGAATAAAGCCACCAACGCGGCATGGGGTTATCCAACTCTTTAATGCCATCCCACTCATGGCCTGTTGTTTTAATGCCTGAGGTTTCATCAATTTCATTTTTTGACATTTAATTATCCTCTTTAAATGGAATTTGGGCGCTATCATCGGCGGTTTTTTTAGACCCCGGACGAAAAGTAAATATTATCGCGCCAACAAATAAGGCAAATAGATAAACCAATCCCCAACTGTCAGAAAATTCGCGGAATACATTATAATCCATGGTTTCTCTCCTAGCGTAGGTTTTCGTTTTGCTGATAGGCTTTTAGATCAACCAATGTGCCTAGCATTTGCAAATAGGCAACTAGGGCATCCATCTCGGTTAGAGCTTGGGGATTGCCATCAAAATCTCGGATTGAGATTTTTTGATAACGCTCTTCAAGCCCATCGGTATCAGCATCAGGATTTGCTTGAGCTTTTAAATCTGCAATAGCATTTTCAATCATTTCGGGGGTATAAGGAACGCCCACAGCATCATTGGCTTTTAGATGTTCTTCAATATTATGAATTTCCAACTCATTCTTTGCCAAAAATCCATAAGACGGCATAATGCTCTCGCTTACGACATCTTTTGGATTGATTAAATGCTGTACGTGCCATTCATCACTATAGCGACCGCCAACACGGGCAAGATCAGGCCCAGTACGTTTTGAACCCCATTGAAATGGATGGTCATACATGCTTTCAGCCGCTAGTGAATAGTGGCCGTAGCGCTCTACTTCATCACGGAAAGGACGGATCATTTGCGAGTGGCAAACATGACAGCCCTCACGAACATAAATATTACGTCCAGCAAGTTCGAGCGGTGTATATGGGCGCATACCCTCCACTTTCTCGATGGTGTTTTTCACATAAAACAAAGGTGCAATTTCAATAATGCCCCCGATTAATACTGCGATCAGTGAGAAGACTAATAAAAGCGATACATTACGCTCAAGTTTTCCATGTTTTTCTAAAAATGACATGTTCTTAAACCTTTCTTACTCAGCTGGTACAGCATTAGCGGTTGAAGGGGTGGCATCACGCACATCACCACGGATGGTGCGCCACACATTATAGGCCATCAATAATGCGCCAGCCAGATATAGACCGCCGCCTAATGTACGCATGACATATTCAGGATGTAGAGCAGATACCGTATCGATGAAGGAATTAACAAGGAAACCTTGATCATCATATTCACGCCACATTAAACCTTGCACAATGCCTGCAACCCACATTACAGCGGCATAAATTACGATACCTAGGGTTGCCAGCCACAAGTGCCAGTTGATCATGCGGGTAGAATACATTCCAGCGCGTCCCCAAAGTTTTGGAACAAGATAATAGATTGCTGCAAATGTGATCATGCCATTCCATCCCAATGCGCCTGAATGCACATGACCAATGGTCCAGTCTGTGTAATGAGACAAAGAGTTGACAGATTTGATGGACATCATAGGTCCTTCAAAAGTAGACATGCCATAGAAAGCAAGAGATAAAACCATCATCCGCAAGATCGGATCCGTACGTAATTTATCCCAAGCACCTGAAAGGGTCATCAAACCATTGATCATACCACCCCAAGAAGGCATCCATAGCATGATGGAAAATACCATGCCTAGATTTTGTGCCCAATCTGGCAGCGCAGTATATTGTAAATGGTGAGGCCCTGCCCAAATATATAGGAAAATTAAAGCCCAAAAGTGGATGATTGATAAGCGGTATGAAAATACAGGACGACCCGCTTGTTTTGGCACAAAATAATACATCATGCCCAAGAATCCAGCGGTTAAGAAAAAGCCAACCGCGTTATGGGCATACCACCATTGGGTTAAAGCATCCTGTACACCAGAAAATAGCGTATAACTTTTGGAGCCTAAGAAAGATACAGGAACGGCTGCATTGTTAACCAAATGCAACATGGCAACAGTAATAATGAAGGATAATAAGAACCAATTAGCCACATAAATATGTGGCTCTTTGCGTTTAACAATCGTGCCAAGAAAAACAACTAAATAAGATACCCAAACAATGGTAAGCCAAATATCAACATACCATTCTGGTTCTGCATATTCTTTTGATTGAGTAGATCCTAGAAGGTACCCAGTAGCTGCCATGACGATGAAAAGTTGATAGCCCCAAAATACGAACCACGCTAATTTTCCGCCAAATAAACGGGCTTGGCAAGTGCGCTGCACAATATAAAAGCTGGTGCAGATGAGGGCATTGCCACAAAAAGCAAAAATCACAGCGGATGTATGCAATGGTCGCATGCGGCCAAAGTTAAACCATGGTTCAATGTTTAATTCTGGCCATGCTAATTGTGCTGCAATAACAACACCAACCAAAAAGCCAATTATGCCCCAAAAAACAGTGGCAATAACACCAAAACGAATGACATCATCGTCATAACCGCTGGTATTAATTGGATCTGCTGGCACAAAGCTCACTCTGCGCATCATCACAATTGTGGAGGCTAGCAGGACAAAAAATAACACCCATGCATGAGCTTGAAAAAGGGCATCTTTGCCAAAGGCGGCGCCTAAGAGCGCAAGGAAAGTACCAACGCCTAACAGAATTACCTCTGTCATATTTTTCATATCGGTCTCCATTTTTAATCAAAAAATTATGTATGATTTTGTTATACTAAGTTGCGAAAAGGTTTGAATAATATCAAAGCTCTCATAGAGCGCACATGAATTTAAACGAATATATGAGCCTGAAATTCCATACATCACATGGCTCGTTATCAAAACAGGTTACTAAAATGCATTGATCTATGTCAAATACAGCATTTATGTCGCAGTCATTCTACAATTGAAATCCTCATAGGTAAGGATTGTTATTAAATGCGCTGTAAGCAATTACTTTTAAAGTGAATTCACTTAAACGCTACCCGCGCTAGGTAAAGTCATTGGCTGAGGCAATTGCCTTTAAAGTGTTAAAACTAGGAACCAATATTGTTTTACGGTCGATCAGTTCAATGATACCTTTTTTGCGTAGATTGGTTAATTGGCGGCTAACGGTTTCAATGGTTAGACCGAGAAAATCTGCAATATCTGCCCGTTTTAATGGCAGGGTTATTTGTATTTTGGCATCAGCAATTTGTTCTTCTGGATTATGATTAATGGCAATTAGCAATAGAAAACTCGCTAATTTTTCTTGGGCGGTCTTTTTTGCAAGTGTCAACATCCACTCACGTGCCTCATCAAGTTCTTTAAGTGTTTGTTGGTGTAAACGGCGCTCCATCTCTGGACTGTTGGAAATAATATTTTCAATAATTTGCTTAGGAAATGTGCAAAGACGAACCTCAGTGCAGGCCTCCACCATTGTATTACTGTCTCTTTCAGAGAACGGTCTACCTAGGAAGTCTGGCGCAAATTGTAAGCCAACAATTTGGTAACGGCCATCACTCATTAATTTGCTGAGTTTTACAACGCCGCTTAATATATTTGCATATTGGCCTTCATTATTTTCAATGGCTTTAAGTGCGGCTTTTTCGTGAACGACGGTTTTGCTTGCGTGCTTTGCAAGAAATAAAAGCTGTTCTTCTGATAATGTGCTGCAGATGCCTTTATGGCGTGCTTCACATGAAAGACACAGAATGGGGGTTTCTGAATTATGAATGTCTTTGCGAGTCAAGTTTTTATACCTTAGTTATTTTTCATATCATAGTCATTTATACTGTAGTTTGGCAAGGCATTTTGCCAGATTGAGTGCTAAGTCGTTATTCTGCTAAAGAAATGATAATAGGGCATTGAAACTCAAGCTAATTTGGCGTTATATATGGTATGGGAAATTTTTTAATCATTGATGATCACCCTTTATTTAGGGATGCATTGCGAGCTGCAATCTTAACGAATTCTCCAAATGCGAGGGTGGTCGATGCCGCAAATGTTGTGGAAGCAGAGCAAATCCTATCTGAAGGTTCAGATTTTGATCTTGCGCTTTTGGATTTAAATATTCCAGGCGTTAAGGGGTTTGCTGGGCTATTGAGTTTAGGCACTAATTATCCGAAATTGCCTATTGTGGTGGTATCTGGCCATGAAGAAAGCAAAGTTATAGATGAGGCCATTGCCTATGGGGCTATTGGTTATATTCCTAAATCGGTAAAAAGCGATGAGTTGATGAATGCCATTCGTTTGGTGATGGCGGGCGAAATTTACCTACCAGAAAATTATAAGGCTAATGTGGGCAATGAGGTGGATGAGGATCGTAAGCGTACCATTGAGAAATTATCCTCCCTCACACCGCAACAATTGCGCGTATTAAACATGTTGCGCGATGGTTTGTTGAACAAGCAAATTGCATATGAATTGGGGGTGGGTGAGCGTACGGTAAAGGCTCATGTATCTGAAATTCTTCATAAGCTTGAGGTATTAAGCCGCACTCAAGCGGTTATTGAGGCATCAAAATTAGATGCTGATGCTATGCGTGAGTTAGAGATGAAAACCTTCCGTGAAGATGATGTATAGGTCTTTATTTTTCTGAATTTCTTTTTGAGCGTCTATTTGAGTATTTGGGCAAAACGCTCTTATCCTATTTTGTAATAATTTCTGGCCCCATCAATTGGGTAGGCAACCATGTCGAAATGATTGGCACATAGGTAACCAAAATCAAGAATATAAACATAATGCCAACCCATGGCGCGGCAGCTTTTACCACATTAAGAACCGACATTCGTGCGACCCCAGCAGTTACAAAGAGGTTTAAGCCAACAGGTGGGGTAATCATGCCAATTTCCATATTCACCACCATTATGATGCCCAAATGAATAGGATCAATGCCTAATTGAATAGCGATAGGAAAAACTAACGGTGCAACAATAACGAGAAGACCAGAAGGCTCCATAAATTGACCGCCCAATAGTAAAATTAGATTTACCACAATCAAGAACATGATGGGGCCAAGGCCTGCGGCTAGCATGGCCTCTGTAATCATTTGTGGAATGCGCTCTTCGGTTAATACATGCTTTAAAATTAAAGCGTTAGCAATGATGAAGAGCAGCATGATTGTGAGTTTGCCAGCTTCAAATAATGTATTTTTCGTATCTTTATGAACCCAAGCACTGATTAAGCTTAGAGGATTTTTTAAGATAGACTTTATTGAGCTAAAGCCACTATCATGAAGTGGTCCCATATCACGGTAAACAAAATTGGCGATGATAAAGGCATAAATGGCAGCAACGGCTGCGGCTTCTGTTGGGGTAAAAATACCGCCATAAATGCCACCTAATATGATGACAATTAGGAATAACCCCCAAAAAGCATCTTTAAATGAAGTGAAAATCTCTGTCCAGCCAGCAAAGGGTTGCGATGGTAAGCCTTTTACTTTGGCATAGATGAAAATACCCATAATCAACATAAGGCCTGCAATAATACCTGGGAAAACGCCAGCAAGAAACATTCGTCCAACGGAAACATCTGTTGCTGCTGCATAAACCACCATCACAATGGAGGGCGGTATCAATATACCTAAAGTGCCTGCATTACAAATGATACCGGCTGCAAATTCTTTTTTATATCCAACCTCACGCATGCCAGCGATGACAATAGAGCCAATGGCCACAACGGTGGCGGGGGAAGAGCCTGAAAGGGCTGCAAACATCATACAAGCGACGACAGATGCAATGGCGAGACCACCGGGAAAATGGCCAACAAGAGCAATGGCAAATCGGATAATGCGTTTTGCAACGCCACCTGTAGACATAAAGCTGGATGCTAGAATGAAAAATGGAATGGCTAAAAGGGTATAATGCCCATCAAAGGCGGAAAATAGTGTTTGTGCGATTGAGGCCAAAGAGCCATCAGAATAAAAAATTAGAAATAAAACGCTAGAAAGTCCTAAAGATATAGCAATAGGAACGCCAATGAGCATAAAACCTATGACAAGAGCAAAAAGAAGAACAACGGACATTAGGCTTTTCCCTCATTATCTGGATCTTTCTTATCATCTAAAGCCTCAAGCATTTCTTCTGCTTCATGGCCTGCAATTAATAAATCTTGTTGGTTGCGTAAAATTCGCCAAGTCGCTTGCAAGATTCTCAATAATAGTAATCCCATGCCAAGAGGGAGCGCAAAATAAGGGATAAAACGGGGCAGTTTTTCATAGGCCTCGCCTTCGTTTAAAACATCTTTTAACCAGCTTAAGAAAAATGGCATAGGAATGTCGTTGGTTTCTAAAAACGCGCGTTTTCCGATAAAGGGCAACCAATAGTCAATCGCACCCTTAAACAAGAGTGCTGCAAATGTTAGGCAGGCTAAGCAGGCAATCAGGGTACATATTTTTCGCGCGCCTTTAGGCAGGATATTTAACAAGACATCAATGCCCAAATGGAAGGATTTTTTAACCCCATAAGAAGCGCCAATTAGCACGAGCCAAGCAAATAGAAAAACGGTTGCCTCTAATCCCCACAATATTCCTGATTGAAAGACATAGCGCAATACCACATTGGCAAAGGTGATGAGTGTCATTAACCCAAGTGTTATGGCTATGAAAGTTTCTTCAATGGTGTCAAAGAATGAGGCAGGAGCATCAAAGGATGTGGCCTTTTCGTTCTGCATTTTAGCGCCCGTTGTGGTTGTTCTAGGTTGCAATTTTGCGGATTAAATGATTGTCGTATAACCCGCAAAATTATAAGTTTATTTATTATGTGATTGAGCCGCATCAATTAAATCTTGACCGATATCGCCTTCAAATTTCTTCCAAACAGGCTTCAATGCGTCAACCCAAGCTTGACGTTGCTCAGCGCTTAGGGTGCGCACTTCACCACCAGCATCAATGATTTTTTGCTTATTGGCTTGGTTAACTTTGTATGATTCAGCATTACGAAATGTAGTGACCTCTTGCAAAATGGTAGCCAATTGATCACGAATTTCAGGTTTCAACCCTTCCCACCAGTCATCCGAAGTCACAACCAAATAATCCAAAATGC
>CAKMZG010000105.1:7702-8376 GCA_929200335.1 uncultured Alphaproteobacteria bacterium
TCAGTGGTGCCATCTTGAACTTCAAAGAATTTTTTACCGTAGATGTTTGACCAAGTATTTTCTTGGCCATCGATGACTTTTGTTTGTAGGCCGCCATATACTTCTTTAAAGGACATTTTTTGCGGCACAGCGCCCAATTGTTCAAATTGTGCAACCAAAACATCAGATGCTTGTACGCGGAATTTTAACCCATTCGCGTCTTGTGGTGCGAGTAACGGCTTGTTTGCAGACATTTGTTTCATGCCATTGTGCCAAAATGCTAAGCCTTTTAGGCCACGGCGCACCATTGAGTTCTTTAATGCTTGACCAGCGTCAGAGTTTTGAAAACCATCTACAGCATTAATGTCTTTAAACATGAAAGGCAGATCAAAGATGCGGAATTTTTTAGTAAATTTTTCAAATTTTGATAAAGAAGGCGCTGCTAATTGTACATCGCCATTAAGCATAGCCTCTAATACCTTATTGTCGTTATAAAGGGTGGAGTTTGGGAAAACTTCCATGCAGGCTTTGCCGTTCATTTCTTTATTTACGCGCTCAGCTAATAATGTTGCTGCAATGCCTTTTGGATGTTTATCAGTATTGGTCACATGGCTAAATTTAATGACCATTTCACCTTCATCACAACCGGCTTGAACGCCTGTTGCTGCTAGATGTGATCTTTCATTAGGTTGTCC
>CAKMZG010000106.1:0-918 GCA_929200335.1 uncultured Alphaproteobacteria bacterium
TAATTATACTGTATTATTTAAATATAATTTATATTAATCTATGATATTTTTATTGTTTTTTGGATATTATTTATGTATTGTTCCTATAATTTGAATTTGGAATATTTTTAATGAAATTTGATGCTGACGAGATTGGCTTGCTAAAGAAGATTCAAAATAATATAGAGCAACATCTGATCAAAAATGAGGATGGGGAGCATGTAGCTAGATTCTCTGGACATACCTTTCTGTCCGTTTTTCAGCAAATTCATACATATAATAAAGGGAATTGCGAGAACTTTGGCTGTGAGGCCTTGTTTCGCATAGATGACGGTGAACAAAATAACAGTTTATCGCCATTGGATTTTTTATTATCTCTCCCATTAAAGGAGCGCTATGCTTTTGATCGCATTTTACGTGCAATACATATCCGTAATTTTGTGCTGAGCGATCTTTCTCATTTGAAAATTTTTGTCAATATAGATGCAGCCAGTTACTCTGATAGTGAGAATATCATTGAGGGCCTAAATTTACTTATTCTAAGACTAGATGAGTTAGGCGTTGAACCTAATCAAGTTGTGTTTGAAATTACTGAAACACCCAGTTTAAATGTTGCGCAGTTAAGAGAGGGGGCTTCTCGATTGCGCGCTTCGGGTATTGGTGTAGCAATTGATGATTATGGTGTTAAATACTCGTCTTTTGCGCGTGTTAAGGCTATTCAGCCAGATATTGTTAAATTTGATCGCTCTTGGTTGGTTGAAGCACGTGTAAGTTCTGAAAAAAAAGAAGACTATCTACGAAATGTGGAGCTTATTAAGAACTTGGGGATCAAAGTTCTTCTTGAAGGAGTTGAATTGGAACAGGATTTGGAAATGGTGGATCGCATAAATCCAGATTTTGTCCAAGGGTTTTGGTATGATCGACCTAAAAAGCGGTAAT
>CAKMZG010000106.1:928-8138 GCA_929200335.1 uncultured Alphaproteobacteria bacterium
ATCATTTGCTATAGTTGCAGCTGGATTTGTGACTGGATGCCAAACTTATCCGAAAGGCAGTGAAGGTGAATATAAAGCAGCAAAAGCTTATATTAAAAAGCACAGCGAAAGAACAATAGAAAATGAATTGCCCAGATATGCGCGTGATAAGAAAAATAAAGCTTTAGCCATATCACTCGATGGGGCTATAGGCGTCGGCTTTAATAATCCTTCAGTTGGGAAGGCTAAAGCTCTTGCATTAAAAGAATGTAATAATAAGCGCAAAGGACGGCATCGTAAGTGCAGAATTATCATGGTCAATGATCGTTTTGTTGGGCGCTAACACTCTTTGAAAGACTTTTGCATAATTGTCTTTCGTCGCCTGAGTGCATCAATAATTTGCTCCGACCCTCAAATATGCCCATATATTCTGCGGTTCTTGCTTCATTATTTTCTACTCAGTTCAACAAAACCCTTATTATGCAAAGGTCTTTCCGAACTAATAATTTTCAAAGATTACACTCAATTAAATTAAGCAAAATTGTTCTTTATTTGTGCAAAAATTATTGTAATATTTGGTGAAAATTAAACTTAATACAGTTTTTATTTAAGGGGGCGTGGATGAAAATATTACAGCAACTGTTATTACCTTTGATTTTTTTGGGAATGCTTGCTGGGTGCCAAACTGCACCTAAAGGTAATTTACCTGGGTATTATAATCGAGCAGCTGCAGTTATTAAAACTTCAAAGAAGTCAGAACAACAAATGGCTTATCTTAATGCTCATATAAAATATAAAAAACATAAAGCGGTGGCTATATCCAAAAGTGGGGCTAGAGGTTTTAGCTATGGGTATTCTTCCGCTAAATATGCAGGTTCAATTGCATTAGCACACTGTAGAAGGCGAAACAGCAGTGTCTCGCCATGCAGGCTTTTAGTCGTTGATGATAGTTTTGTTTGGTAATTTAAGTTTTCTTGAAAAATAGCCCTTTGTCTGTACGTAAATTGTTGGCAGAAATTATAATCATTTGGCAACGCCACTATGTGGCAGTGCCGCCGATGGTAATGTCTTCCATTAATACGCTAGGTTGTCCAACGCCCACAGGCACGGTTTGACCGGCTTTACCGCAGGCGCCAAAGCCAGGGTCGAGTTCCATATTATTGCCTAGCATTTTGATCCGCATCATATCTTGAGGGCCATTGCCGATCATAGTTGCGCCTTTAAGGGGAGCGGTAATTTTGCCATTTTCAATGCGATAGGCTTCTGTGCATTCAAAAACATATTTGCCCGAAGTGATATCCACCTGTCCGCCACCAAAGGATTTGGCGTAAATGCCATCTTTAACGCTCTCAACAATCTCATCATGGGTTTTGTCACCCGATAACATATAGGTATTCGTCATGCGTGGCATAGGCGCATGGGCATAGGATTCACGGCGGCAATTGCCTGTTGATTCCATACCCATCAGACGGGCATTTTGTCGATCCTGCATATAGCCTACCAAAATGCCATCCTCAATGAGTGTGGTATTTTGTGACGGCGTGCCCTCATCATCAATGGAGAGTGAGCCACGACGGTTGGCTATGGTGCCATCATCAATCACAGTAACGCCTTTTGCCGCGACTTGCTCACCCATGAGGCCTGAAAATGCAGAAGTGCCTTTGCGGTTAAAATCACCTTCTAAACCATGGCCAACAGCCTCATGCAGCATAACACCCGGCCAACCAGGGCCTAAAACCACATCATAACTGCCTGCTGGTGCTGGTATTGCTTCTAAATTCACCAAAGCTTGGCGAAGGGCTTCATCGGCAACCGATTGCCAATTCTCTGTTGTAAGAAATTGATCTAACCCCATGCGCCAACCCATGCCGTGGGAGCCTGATTCTTGACGCTCGCCATTGCCTTCTTTTTCTGCTGCAATGATAGAAATCCTTATATTCGCAATGGGACGAATATCACGGTAATGAGAGCCATCGCGGCGTAAAATTTCAATCACACGCCAAGCGCTGGTAATGGATGCACTAACCTGACGCACTTTTGGGTCTTTTGCTCTCGCATAGGCATCAATCTCTTCTAAGATTTTAACTTTTTGCTCAAAGCTAGGTGAAATATTGGGGTTGTTAGCACTATATAATTGCGGGGCATTCATTTCAGGTGCAGCGCTATAGGTACCAGAATATCCTGCTTGAATGGCGCTAACCGCATCGCTTGCACGTTTCAATGCTGCTTCTGATAAATCGCCCGCATGGGCATAAGCGCTGGCCTCACCCACAACAGCGCGTAGGCCAAAGCCTTGGCTGTTAGAAAAACTGCCGTTTTTCAATTTGCCATTATCATAACTTAAGCTTTCGACCTCGCTAAATTCAGTGTATAATTCGCCATCCTCGGCATTGGATAAGGTATTTTCTAAAATGCTTTGAATACGAGATTGAGAACAATCAAAATTTTCTAATAGGTTAGGCTGTTTTGTATCCATAATGCTCACTTTTGAGTTGTTTGCCCGTTTTTACGGGATTTTCATCAAGGATGCAAAGGTCTTTTATGATTAAGTCTGTGCTTTAGAGTTTTAAGGGTGCGTGGCGATTAACATCTTTGTATAGAAGGTATCTGAAATTGCTGGGACCCGATGCAACGCAAGCTTGTGGGCAGAATGCGCGTAGCCACATATAATCGCCCGCTTCAACCTCAACCCAATCTTTATTTAGGTGATAAACTGCCTTACCTTCTAAAACATAAAGGCCGTGTTCCATCACATGAGTTTCAGCAAAGGGAATATTACCACCGGGTTTAAAGGTTACAATATTTACATGCATGTCATGGCGTAAATCTGTAGGCTCCACAAAGCGCGTTGTGCCCCATGCCTCATCACAATCAGGCATACAATTAATTGCCGTCTCTTGATCTGAGGTCACAAAAGCTTGCGGCATCTCAATGCCATCAACAGCCTGATAGGCTTTTCTAATCCAATGAAATTTAGCAGGTTGCTTATTTGGATTATGGATTTCCCATTGTGCTGCCGGCGGGACAAAAGCATAGCCGCCTTCGCTCATGGTATGCTTTTTGCCTTCAATGGTAAGCTCTAAGCAGCCCTCAACAACAAAAATAACGCTTTCTGCTTGTGGGTTATCTTCCGGGTGTTGTGAGCCACCATTTTTTGAGATTTCCACAATGTAATGGGAGAAGGTTTCAGAAAATCCCGTCATGGGTCGTGCTAATACCCAAAGGCGAGTATTTTCAAAATGTGGCAAAAAACTCGATACAATATCGCGCATAACGCCTTTAGGCATGACCATATAAGCATCTGTAAAATGCGCACGATCTGTCATGATGTCAGTTTGTGATGGTAGGCCGCCGAGTGCTGAATAATAATAGGGGGTGTTCATATTTATACCTTTGAATTTTGCAGCATTAAAGCATGTTTCTTTTTAACTTATTTAAAAAAAAAATTAAAACAGTTTTTAGTAACATAGAGGGGAGATTGCATAATGAGATTACATGCATAGCGCGTGTAGCGTATAGGTCTTTTCAAATAAACGCATCAAGATATAGGTGTAACTATCCATCAGTGCAATCACTTTGCAAACTGGCTTTTCGATAGGGATTTTATAGCACAATAAACTATGGTAAGTTTTTGAAGCCCTCGCTAAATCCAGATAAATCGACAGGAATGCCAATGCCTTCTTCCGGTGTTTGGAATATAATGAATACAGCATTGCTGCCTTTTCTGAATGATTCCAATATTTTACCTTCTAAAAGAACTTCCGCATAGCACCCATCTTGAACACAACGCACAAATGCGGTGCGGCCAATGTTTTCGCCGTCTATGTTAAGGCCAAGGCCGTTGGTCAATAAAACGCCAAGCGGCGCTAGAACACGCAAAATGCGTTCTTTTTTATCTGCGGTTTTTAAAACTATAACGGATAACCCAACCTCTTTGCGATCTTGAGCAACAACATTTTGCATCAGGGCGCATTGTTCTGCTGGTGCACCAGGAGGTGTATCGCAAACAATCGACCATGGGCCATAATGCGATTTAGTTTCTTCTTGAGCATGGGCGGTGTTTAATTGAATGCCGCAGATCATGGTAATGCACAAGCCAAGTGTGGTGATTGCTTTAATGTGTTTTTTAGCTGTCTTACCCAATGGGGATAAAAAATTGTCTTTTATTTGTCGCATTTTATGCTCCGAATCGTAGGTTGCCGCAATCATGGACGTTATGGCTTAAAATTTCAAAGTTTTTTGTCATTTCTCAAGGTTTTTTGTAATTTGTGATGGGGATATGTAAAATTCTTATTAATAGGCATTGGAAAGTGATACATTCGCTGGTAAATATGGCTAGTTTAGGACGCGCGATATTGGGTTACTGATGGACTAATTATCTTTGTGTGCAAAAATGCCGCATCACTGCGACACTGCAAATGGTTGCAGCTTGGCTTTGATTGTGGTTTTTGTCTCCTGAATTGTGCTACTATGGTCACAAATTGAGAAAAGAGGTTGGATTTTTTCTCAAAATGTGGGATGTGAGTAGCATTGATCTTGAGATTCTGCATCTTCTTGCTTTTTATTAGGCGTTTGGTGTGCGAATCGTATGATAGAAGCAAGTGTTTTTCGATCTGATTATCTTTTGATAATGAAGCATTGAAAGAGGATTTGCACAGTTGATAGCCAAGCATATTTGGTTTGCTATAAATTTGGAGTTTTAGCGATATGAAGCTGATAATAAAAGCGATTGGTTCAATCTTTGCACTTATGAGCATGGTTGGTGCTGCCCTTTTGAGCATTGGTGGCATTGCAAATGCCGCAAAACCTGAGCCTTGGGCGATATGGCACCAAGAAGCCGGTAGTGCAGAGATGCGCTGGATTGAATGGTTCGATCTATATACCCTTTGGTTTATTGTTCCGATTGTGATTTTTGTTCTAATTCTACTGATCTATGTAGTTGTGAAGTTCAGAGCAAAAGCCAATCCAAACCCATCTAAAACCAGTCACCATACTCCGATTGAGATTATTTGGACTTTAGGGCCTGTTTTGATTTTGGTGGCATTAGCTATTCCATCATTCCAACTTTTGACCCATCAACTTACCCCGCCAGCAAATCCTGATTTGACGGTTAAGGCTGTTGGCTACCAATGGTACTGGGGATATGAGTATCAAGATGAGAGCGAATTAAGCTATGAATCAGTGCTTATTGGTCGTGAAAAATACAGCGATCCAGACGCCGCAAAAGAAGAGCGCGCTGAATATGGTAAAGAAGATGAAGAAAAATATCCTTACCTTCTAGCTGTTGATAATGAGCTTGTTGTTCCAGTTAACAAAACCATCCGCGTTTTAGTGACAGCCGCTGACGTTATTCATGATTTCGCTTTACCAGCTTTTGGTCTTAAAATTGATGCGGTTCCTGGCCGTACCAATGAAACTTGGTTCCGCGCTGAAAAAGAAGGCCTATACTATGGCCAATGTTCAGAGCTTTGCGGTAAAGACCATGCTTTCATGCCAATTGCTATTCGCGTTGTCTCTGAAGAGCAATTCGCTGAGTGGCAAAAAGCTGCCGCTGAGGATGTTGGCGAGGCTAACAAAGCACTCATGGTTTCAATTGATACCACAACGAAAACAATTCAAACGGCCGGTAATTAAACCGCGCGTAAGTTTAGGAGCTTAAAATATGTCTGCAGCTTCACATGATGCACATGATGATCATAAGGTAGGGTTCTTTACCCGTTGGCTTTTCTCAACCAATCATAAAGACATCGGTACGCTATATTTAATTTTTGCTATTTTTGCTGGTATTGTGGGTGGTTTTCTTTCCATGATGATGCGTTGGGAATTGCAAGAACCTGGTATGCAAATTTTTTCTGATGGTCACGTATTTAACACTTTTGTTACAGCTCATGGACTTATCATGGTGTTTTTTATGGTGATGCCAGCGCTTATTGGTGGTTTCGCTAACTGGATGGTTCCAATTATGATTGGTGCACCAGATATGGCCTTTCCAAGAATGAACAATATTTCATTCTGGCTATTGCCTCCTGCGATCATTCTTTTGATTTTGTCTTTGTTTGTTGATTCATCAGCGGGTAGCCAAGGTGTTGGTGGGGGTTGGACAGTATATCCGCCACTTTCAACTTCTGGTGCCCCTGGGCCTGCAGTTGATTTAGCCATCTTCTCGCTTCACGTTGCGGGTGCTTCATCTATTCTAGGTGCGATTAACTTTATTACAACAATCTTTAACATGCGTGCCCCTGGCATGACATTGCATAAGATGCCATTGTTTGCTTGGTCAGTGTTGATCACAGCATTCCTATTGCTTTTGTCTTTGCCTGTTCTTGCTGGTGCTATTACCATGTTATTGACTGATCGTAACTTTGGTACAACCTTCTTTACAGCTGAAGGCGGCGGTGATCCTATCCTTTACCAACATTTATTCTGGTTCTTTGGCCATCCTGAAGTGTACATATTGATCTTACCTGGTTTTGGTATTGTCTCACATATCGTTTCAACTTTCTCACGTAAGCCTGTATTTGGTTATATGCCAATGGCTTATGCGATGGTTGCTATCGGTTTTGTTGGCTTCATCGTTTGGGCTCACCATATGTTTACTGTTGGCCTATCTTTGAACACACAACGTTATTTTGTTTTTGCAACCATGGTTATTGCGGTGCCAACAGGGGTTAAAATATTCTCTTGGATTGCTACCATGTGGGGTGGTTCTATTACCTTTAGAACACCGATGGTTTGGGCGATTGGCTTCATCTTCTTGTTCACCGTTGGTGGTGTAACAGGGGTGCAATTGGCTAATGCTGGCTTGGATCGTTCATTCCACGATACATATTATGTGGTTGCTCACTTCCATTACGTTCTATCTCTTGGTGCGGTATTCGCGATCTTTGCGGGTTGGTACTACTGGTTCCCTAAAATGACCGGTTATATGTACAACAGCATTATTGCTAAAACACACTTCTGGGTAACATTTATTGGTGTGAACCTATTGTTCTTCCCTCAGCATTTCTTGGGTCTAGCTGGCATGCCGCGTCGTATTGCTGACTATCCTGAAGCCTATGCAGGTTGGAACTATGTTTCATCAATCGGTGGTTATATTGCAGGTATTGCGGTATTCATCTTCTTATATGGTGTTCTTGAAGCATTCATGAAGAAGCGCGCAGCTGGTGATAACCCTTGGGGCGAAGGTGCTACAACGCTTGAGTGGCAATTGTCTTCACCGCCACCAACCCAC
>CAKMZG010000107.1 GCA_929200335.1 uncultured Alphaproteobacteria bacterium
CTCACTGTGGTTGATGCTATGCCAATATTAGCAGTTATTAATAGTATCAGACATAAGACAATTATATTTTTTGATCCTATTATACGATCCAATAGTCCTGCAGAAAAACAACCAATTATAGCTGCAATATTTAAAATAGCACCATAAAGCCCTATTTGGATAATTTCCCATTTAAATAATCCAGCTGCAAATGTTCCACCTAAAAGCACCATTCCATTAACACCATCTTGATAAATCATCCGCGCTAAATAAAAATTGCGAAGGCCAGTTTTTTTCCAAACAATTTTCAACGTTCCAATAGTTTCAATTAAACCAATTTTTACAGCTTTTTTCAATGGACGCTTAACACCACGATCAGGGGTCAATAAAAACATTGGCAACAAAAATACCAAATACCAAAGAGCAGAAAATGACGCGCTAATGCGATCTGCTTGATTGCTATTAGGGTTAAGATCAAACCATGGCAAGAAACCTAAAATAGTAACGCCTGTTTCTTTATTCGCTGCCATAAACCCAAGAATCAAAATTAAGACAATCATGCCACCAAGATAACCACCTCCCCAAGCCCAGTTAGAAACTAAGCCAATATTTTTTCCTGACACTAAATTCGGCAACATGCTGTCATTAAAAACGATGGAAAACTCAGCAGCAATGGTAGCAATAGAAAAACAAAATAAGATGAAAAATATATTAGATTGATCATTAGGCATGGAATACCACAACATGCAAAGGGCGATGATTTTTATCATTGCAAAAAATGCAATCCAAGGTTTTCGTGGCCCCGTTGCATCTGCAATAGAGCCAAGAATAGGAGACATGATTGCAATTACAATACCTGCAATTGCCGCCGCATAGCCCCATTGAGCTTGACCAATATCTGGATTGGCTGCAACGGTGGACACAAAATAAGGTCCAAAAACAAAAGTCGTCACTACTGTAAAAAATGGTTGTGCCGCCCAGTCAAACATTGCCCAGCCAACTATACCACGCTTAGGAACCGTTTTATTATCTTTCATTTTCACTACAATCCATCTATCAATCTATTTTATTATTCTATTGCAAAATCAGCTAAAAGGTTTGCCGCGACTGTTAAGCGTGACACGCTTAAAGTTTCGCCTTCAACAATTGCATCTACTGATGTTTGAGTGCGTTTTATTCGCTCTGCATTAGTTTTTAACCAAGCCTCGATTAAAGGCCCTGATGATTTTTTTGATTTCGCTTTATTTAGTGCATTCATAGTAATAGATAGACGCGCCTCATTAAGTATCTGTACGGCACGGCGCAGCGCTAGCCCATCATAATAATCTTGCGTAGAGATATCATCCGATGCTCTTTTGATGCGGCCAACTTTAAAGATTTCTGTGATTTTAAAATAAACATCCGCTGTAACATTTAAATCAGTATTTGTATGCAGTGCTACATAACCAATATCAGGCACACGAGCGGTTGCTAAAAATCCTGCAATCTCTTCTGCTAATGGTTTTGGCACACCGCCCTCAACAAAATGCGCAACATCGCTTGAGATAATGTCAGCCATATAATTTGGTAATTTGGCAATCAAATTGCCTTTTAACGCGCTTAAGGCATTTTGATAATTTTTAACCACATTAGCAATGCCATTGCTAAAATTACCATGACGTAAGAGCCAGAAACTTTGTTCCAACAACAACTCTTGAACACGGGCATAAAGCTCTAATTGTAAATCACCATCTACCTTATTATCGAGAGCATCAATTTGATCATAGATTTTTGGCAGGCCATAACCATCACGAATTGCTAAAAATACTTTTGCAGTATCAATGGCTGATGCACCCACTTGATCAGCCGTTTGAACCAAATAAGTTGGTCCACCACGGTTGATCATTGAATTAGCCAAATCCGTTGCGATGATCTCACGACGCAAGCGATGAGATTTGATCTCTTTGTCAAATTTTTTCTGCATTGCTTTTGGAAAATAATTCATCAACTCTTTTTCAAGGTAAGGTGCATCAGGCACATCACTATCAACTAAATCATCCAAGAGTGTAATTTTAGCATAGGCCAAGAGTACCCCAATCTCTGCACGCGTTAATGGCACACCAGCAGCCTCTCGCTCAGATAGGGATAAATCATCAGGAAGAAGTTCAACCTCACGATCCAGTAAACCCCGACCTTCTAAAGCCTGCATGAAACGTTTTTGATAAGCAAAATCGGCAAAGCCTTTTTTCTCGGTTAGAGAAATCGTTAGAGTTTGATGATAGTTATTATCCAAAACCAAGATCGCAACTTCTTCCGTCATTTGACGCAATAATTTATTGCGTTGCGCCATGGTGATTTTCTTTGCCTTCATTGCTGGCGATAATGCAATTTTAATATTCACCTCAACATCAGATGAATTCACCCCAGCAGAATTATCAATGGCATCAGAATTACAACGACCTCCCAATTGATTAAACTCTATTCGCGCACTCTGAGTTGCGCCCAAATTAGCGCCTTCACCGATAACCTTAGCACCAACCTCTTTTGCAGTAATACGAATTGCGTCATTGCCGCGATCACCAACATCTAAATTACTCTCATTATCGGCACGAATATAAGTACCAATGCCACCAAACCAAAGAAGGTCAACCTTGGCTTTTAAAATCGCATTCATAATTTCAAAAGGCGTTGCTTTTAATTTATCCAAACCAATCGCAGCAGCAGCATCTTTTGAAAGCGTTATAGATTTTTCACGACGTGAGAAAACTCCACCACCTTTAGAGATTAATTTTTTATTATAATCCTGCCAAGTTGATCGTGGCAATTTAAACATTCGCTCACGCTCTTTAAAGGAAACCTCTTCATCAGGATTTGGGTCAATGAAAATATCGCGGTGGTCAAAGGCTGCGATCAATTTTGTTTTTCGTGATAACAACATGCCATTACCAAAAACATCGCCAGACATATCGCCCACACCAACAGTGGTAAATGGTTTTGTTTGAATGTCATGATTCATCTCTCTAAAGTGGCGTTTAACGGCTTCCCACCCACCACGTGCAGTAATGCCCATCACCTTATGATCATAACCGGCAGAACCACCGGAGGCAAAAGCATCATCTAGCCAAAAACCACGATCGCGCGATATACCATTGGCCACATCAGAGAAGGTCGCCGTGCCTTTATCCGCCGCCACAACAAAGTAAGGATCATCACCATCATAGCGCACCGTATTTTGTGGCGCTATAACTTTATTATCAACCAAGTTATCGGTTAAACTCAACAGACTTGAAATGTAAATTTTATAAGATGTCTTACCCTCCTCAAAAACCGCATCACGATCGCCGCCAGCTGCAATGATTGATGGGATCCGTGCAGGATAAAACCCACCCTTTGAGCCCACAGGTACTATCACAGCATTTTTAACATGCTGGGCTTTTACCAAGCCTAAAACTTCTGTGCGATAATCTTGCGCGCGATCTGACCAACGCAAGCCACCACGCGCAACAGGACCAAAGCGCAAATGTAATCCCTCTACTCTTGGAGAATACATAAAGAGCTCTCGATAAGGTTTTGGCTCAGGCATGATGGCAATTGCTTTTGGATTAATTTTAAAAGTCCAAGTACGCGTACCAAAATGAGTTGTATCATCATGATAATAATTGGTGCGAAGAAGAGCTTTCATCACATCTAAAAAGGCACGGATAATACGATCATCGTCAAGGCTATCAACGCCATTTAAAAGTGTTTCAATTTTATTCTCAACATTCTTAATGCCTGCTAAAATTTTCCCTGAACTTTGATCTAAGTTTTTAAAATTATTAGGATCAAAACGTTTATGAAAATAAGCAACCAATTGCTTAGCAATTTCAGGATATCTGCTTAAAACACCCCAAACATAATCACTGGTATAGGGCAACCTAATTTGACGCAAATATCGCGATAATGCCCGCAACATGACCGCCTCGTGCCAAGTCAAAGAACTGTGTAAAACAAGCGCATTAAATCCATCGATCTCAGCTTCTCCATGCCATGCAGCTAGAAAACCATCCTCTAGTTTTTCTTTCAGTTGCTTTAAAGAAATTGGATTACCGCTTTTTGTACTGAGCAACATTTCATGCATGAATATAAGTTGATTTGAATTCGGCGTTATGCGATAGGTTCGTTCATTAATGACATTAAAACCCATATGCTCTAAAAGCGGCACACGTTTAGAAAGCTCTGCTGCTTTTTCTGGATGAAATAATTTCAATGCAATGCGGCTAGGATTTTTGCTTGAACGACCAACTAAACGATCATGAAATTCAATAGCAATTTCATTTTTATTTTTTAAATTAGAAATGGTTTGCAAATCTCTTAAAGCTTGCTCAGGTAAATTTTTAGACTGATAGGCCGCGTCAAAAGCATCATCAAGTGTATTAAATTTTGACCTATCAAAATGATCTTTTTGTGTTTGAATGAGAGCATGCAATTTATCTTGCCAGGTCTCTGTCATTTCAATAACTTTACGCTCCAGATCAACATCATTAACTTTTGGACATTCACCTTCTGGACGTCCAATTATAAAATGTACGCGAGCTAAAGAGCCTTCAGGAAAAGACGGGTAATAAGCTGACACGCGGCCATCATATGCTTCCGCTAACATGTCAGCGATTTTCATTCGAATTTCTGATGAATATCTATCCCTTGGTACAAAAGTTAAAATAGAAACATAACGTGCAAAACGATCAACACGCGATAAAACACGGGTTCGTGGACGCTCTCCCAATGCCAATATTGATTGAGCAAATGTTGCTAACTTTGGCACATCAATTTGAAAAAAATCATCGCGAGGGTAAGACTCTAAAACATTAGTCAATGCCTTACCTGAATGACTGTCTTCATCATAACCAAATTTACCTAAAACCTTTTGCGTTTTTTTTCTCAACAGTGGAATATTTTTTACAGATTTTGTATAGGCCGTTGAAGTGAAAAGTCCAACAATACGTAGTTCACCAACCAGTTTGCCTTTTTCGTCATAACGCTTTACCCCGATGTAATCCATATAGGTTTGACGGTGAACGATGGATCTTACATTTGCTTTTGAAACAAACAACGGATCGGTACTTAATAGAAATTCTCGAATGGCTGGAGTGATTGTAACGGCTTTACCATTTCGTGTTAAAATACGTACATCAGGATCTTGTAAAATACCAAGACCTTTTCTACGACTGCGTTTTAGTGAACCTGTTTTCTGATTACCCGAAAATACATATTCACGCATACCCAAAAAAGTGAAATTGTCATCATGCAACCAGTTTAAAAATTCGATGGTTTCATTCAAATCTGATTTGGAAATTTTAGGCGGCGTTGTTTGGTATTCTTGCACCATTTCATCAACCCGCTTTAACATAGGTTGCCAATCTTGCACCACTAAACTTACTGCATTCAAAACTTCAGAAATTTGCTCTTTTATCTCGCGCTGTTGAGCTGCTGATAAAGGTGCAATATAAAATTGCATTAAAGATATACGCTGTGTGCTTTGTGATGTCACTTTGCGCTCTTGGTGAGTACTGAAAGATTTAAACTTACCCTTCGCATCGCATAATACATTGAAAACCGGATGAACTACCAATTGCAAATCAACATCATTTTGTAGAAGAGCGCCCATAATGCTATCAAATAGAAATGGTTTATTATCACCCAATAGCTCTAATATTTGTGATTCTTGACCATTTTCATCTTCAATATTGTTATGAAAATTAATATGGGCATTACCCCTCTTATAAGATTTGATAGACTTGTTAGCTTTTGAAAGCCCCACACTTAAGCGCATTGTGCCAATATTAGATAAGTCTTCACCTGGCGCATTGCCAAATAATATAGTCGCCAACTCTGAAATTTCTTTTTTACCTTTAAACGCTTTCAGCTTTAAAATTGAATTAACAGAAGATCTTTGTTTGTCATCACGTAATAAGGGCATTCTCTTTCCTCATGAAATAAATTTAGGGATCAACCCTTGTACACTAACATTAAACGAATTAACATCAAGTCCAATCGACAGTTTTCATTTTGGAGGAAATAATGTCTGCAAATCAAACGAATAAAATCACAGCTCTTAGTATCCATGATGCAGCGCTAAGTGAGGCAACACAAAAATATTTTAATATCTGCGAAGAAAAATTAGGCTTAGTGCCTAATGTTTTACAGGCCTATGCTTTTAATGATGTAAAATTGCGAGCCTTTACAGATATGTATAATGATTTAATGTTGGGCGATAGTAGCCTTAGCAAATTAGAGCGCGAGATGATTGCGGTTACTGTATCATCACAAAACAAATGCTATTATTGCTTAACTGCCCATGGGGCTGCTGTGCGTGAATTATCAGGAAAGCCTGAATTGGGCGAGCAAATGGTGATGAATTACCGCGTTGCTGATATTAGTGACAAGCAACGCGCCATGCTAGATTTTGCCGTTCTTATGACTGAAGCGGCTGAGACTATCGAGGAAGAAGATCGCCAAGCTCTGCGCGATGTGGGCTTTAGTGATCGTGACATTTGGGATATTGCTGCCATTGCATCATTTTATAATATGACCAATCGCATGGCATCAGCCATTGATATGCAGCCCAATGAGGAGTATCATACGATGCACCGCTAAAGCTTGATGCGTGTAATTGAATTCAAAAACCAGCTCTAAATTCCTTAATTTGCGCGAATATTTTTCATTTAAGTGAATCTACCTAAGCATTATATGCTATAGCAATATAAATGGCTCTGTTGTGAATTTTAGATCAAATTATAGATCGCCTTATCTCTGGGCACAATTATCCAGCCAGCTCTGCAAATTTCTATCACTTTGCCTGCATTAGTAAATTTTAATTTGACATTTATCTTTTCAAGGCCAGCAAAATTAAAACCACTTTTATCGATAACAACACATTCTAGAACATTATTACAATTGATAGCTTTTGAAAGAATTTATGTGCTGCAGCTTTATCTCGCCTTGCAGAGAGTTTGAAATCTATGGTTTTTCTATATTTATCAACCGCTCTATAATGATAAATCCACTCGCCTTTAACTTTGATATAGGTATCGTCTATCACCCGACAGGACATTTCAAAGAAATGTCTGAGAGGGTATGCGGCAAAATTTTGTAACTGGCTGTTTCTTTTTCATATTTGATCTGTAATAAGCGGTGAGTATTTTACAACCCCTTTGCCAAGCAGATTATGCAAAGCATGATCGAGAGGACTTTGCTCTGCAAAGTCTGATAGGGACGTTCTTTCATAATTTCTTCAAGATCATGATAGGAAACGGCATAGCGAATGTTAAAATATCCAACATATCGTTGCACAGCAGCACAAACCTGCTTATGTGAGAGTGAAAATAACGTTCTTTGGATAATAAGCGTCTTTAAATGAACAAGAAAACCCAAATAGGCAAATTTCTTAAAATTTCATTAGACCATTAAAAAGCTGCGACAATATTTTTTTATGGATAACCCAATTATATTTTAGAGCATGATGCATTTAAATGTATTCAGATAAATACTACACGCGATAGTCACAAAAAAGGCGATAAGATCAAAATCTTACCGCCTTCAATATTCTACTACAATGATGGTTTAAGCAATGCGTGCCTTAGCTTCTTCATATTCACGCTTGAAACGCGCGATCAAATCACCCGCTGGTGCAATCTCTTTAATCGAGCCGATGCCTTGGCCGCAGCCCCAGATGTCTTTCCAAGCTTTAGCGTCGCTAGCCTTTTCAGAAGAGAAATCCATCTTAGATGGATCAGCTTCAGGTAGATTATCGGGATCCAAACCAGCTTTAGCGATGGATGGTTTTAGGTAATTGCCATGAATGCCCGTAAAATAGTTGGAATATACAATGTCTTCAGCACCATTATCCACGATACTTTGCTTATATTCTTCTGCCGCGCGAGCTTCTTCAGTTGCAATAAAGGGCGAACCAATATAGGCCGCATCTGCGCCCATAGCTTGAGCTGCTAAAATAGCGCCACCATTGGCGATAGAACCAGACAATAGTAAAGGGCCATCAAACCACTGACGTATCTCTTGGATAAGCGCAAAAGGTGAAAGTTTGCCTGCATGGCCACCTGCACCAGCTGCGACAGCAACCAAACCGCTTGCGCCCTTGTTAATGGCCGAATGCGCATGACGTTGATTAGTGATG
>CAKMZG010000108.1 GCA_929200335.1 uncultured Alphaproteobacteria bacterium
AGAGCTTGATGCATTTGTATGAATTCAAAATGCGGCTCTATCCTTTTGTTGTCGCATGTCATTATTCCCAAAATAGGCATCCATTTTTGGGTGACATGCTATATAATCTCAGGTAGGCGACCAGCAGGTGGAGTATTGCGGCTGCGGGCGGAGCGCACTTCACCATCAATAATAGTCATGCCAATACCCGGCAGATTGCCTTGATGTACGCTTTCCAAAAGACCTTTGCCTGGGGAATGTTGGGCTTGATCCATGATGATAAAATCTGCTGATTTTCCAACCTCTATGGTACCGCTGTCTAACTCACGCATGCGGGCTGTATTGCCTGTTGCAAAGCAGAATGCGGTTTCTGCTGGAATATCCCCAAGGGAGGATAGCATTGCCACCATGCGCAGAATGCCGAGGGGCTGCACGCCAGAACCCGCAGGGGAATCAGTGCCTAAAATGATGCGCTCAGGTTCGCCAATTTCATAGGCAGTGCGCATAGCAAGCAGTGCGGCACGTTCATTGCCATTATGCACCAATTCAATGCCCCGCGAGCAACTTTCACATAGGCAGGTGATTTGATCATCTGGTAGTGCAGTATGGCCGCCATTAATATGACCAATAATATCAGCATCAGCTTCTAAAACCACATCCTTATCAATTAAACCTGAACCTGGAATAGAGGGGCCGCCTGTATGAATGGTTGATTGAATGCCATATTTACGCGCCCATTTGACCATTTGGGCAGCAGTTTCACCAGCCTTAACGGAGCCTAAGCCTACTTCGCCTAAAAGTTTTACGCCAGCATCTGCCAGTTCTTTAAAGTCATGCTCTTCCATGCCTTCTTCAATAACAGGCGCACCTGCTAACATTTTTACGCCCGACGGACGAAAATTTTCATACCAACGTTGGGATGCAATTGCCATGGCTTTAAGGCCGACAATGTCTTTTGGGCGGCCAGGTGCATGAACTTCACCTGCTGAGATCATGGTTGTAACACCGCCATGAAGACAACTATCAATCCAATTAATTTGTTGCTGTCTTGGGGTGTAATCGCCAATAACAGGATGAACATGACTATCAATTAAACCAGGGGTGAGGGTGCAATCTTTTGCATCAACAGTTGTTTCAGCTTGATCTGTATCTAAGTCTTTTTCATAGCCTATTGCAGATATCTTGCCATTCTCAACGACAATGCAATTGCCATCTAAGATCGGGCTTTCCAGCATACCTGATAAGATCATGCCAATATTTTTGATAACCAATTTTGTTGGTTTTACGTCTTTGTGAGATGCCATTTGATCCTCCCTTAATATACCATAAATGCTATTATGGGTTAATAAGCCTACATAATGCATTTATGTAGAAAATACCGATATAAGATATACTTGAATAAAATATACTTGCATATCTTGGATTTTCTATTTATCTATAAATAATTGTTTGCATACTAACGTATTTGCATGGAATTTTGCAAGACAAATTTTATTCGCATATGTTTATATGAGATAATTATAGTATGGATAGTCTAAAATTTTACTGGAGAAAAAGATGAGCGCCGCAGATGCTAAAACTGATCCAAAGGCAGGAATGATACCATTTAATTGGGAGGATCCATTTCTATTAGAGCAGCAGTTAACTGAAGAAGAGCGCATGGTGCGTGATACGGCTAAGGCCTATGCGCAGGATAAATTGCAACCGCGCATTCAAGAAGCTTATGAAACGGAACATACGGATCGTGAAATTTTCCGCGAGATGGGTGAGTTGGGCTTACTAGGTGCGACCATTCCAAGTGAATATGGCGGCTCTGATTTAGGTTATGTTTCTTACGGCTTGATAGCGCGGGAAGTGGAGCGCGTAGACAGTGGCTATCGCTCCATGATGTCTGTGCAATCCTCTTTGGTTATGCACCCCATTTATGCCTATGGCTCTGAAGAACAGCGTATGAAATATCTACCTAAATTAGCTTCTGGAGAATGGGTTGGTTGCTTTGGTTTAACTGAGCCTGATGCAGGTTCTGATCCAGGTGGCATGAAAACACGAGCGATTAAAACTGATAGCGGTTATCGCTTAGTTGGATCAAAAATGTGGATTTCTAATTCCCCTATTGCAGATGTTTTTGTCGTTTGGGCGAAATCGGAAGCCCATGATAATAAAATCCGTGGTTTTGTGCTGGAAAAAGGCATGGGCGGACTATCGGCTCCTAAAATTGGCGATAAATTGAGCTTGCGTGCATCAATCACGGGTGAAATTGTGATGGATAATGTGGAGGTTGGCGAAGACGCGCTATTGCCTAATGTTGAAGGCCTTGCGGGGCCTTTCGGTTGCTTAAACCGTGCGCGCTATGGCATTTCATGGGGCGCAATGGGCGCGGCAGAATTTTGCTGGCATGCTGCGCGTCAATATGGTCTTGATCGCAAGCAATTTGGCAAGCCTTTGGCACAAACTCAGCTTTTCCAAAAGAAACTAGCCGATATGCTTACGGAAATCACGCTTGGACTTCAAGGTTCCTTGCGGGTTGGTCGCTTAATCGATGAAGGGCAATTTGCACCTGATATGATTTCTGTCATGAAGCGCAACAATTGCGGTAAAGCGCTCGAAATTGCTCGTAATGCTCGTGATATGCATGGCGGCAATGGCATATCTGGAGAGTTTCATGTAATCCGCCATATGATTAACTTAGAAACAGTTAATACCTACGAGGGAACCCACGATGTTCACGCGCTTATTTTAGGCCGTGCGCAAACGGGATTACAGGCGTTTTTTTAGAAGAGATTTCTATGACAACTCTTAATGCAAAAACGCCCTATGCAGGTTTGAAAATCTTAGAGTTAGCGCGGATTTTGGCGGGGCCATGGATTGGTCAAACTTTTGCTGATCTCGGTGCTGATGTGATTAAAGTGGAAAGCGTTTCAGGCGATGATACCCGTTGTTGGGGGCCACCCAATATGATCGACTTGGAAGGGGAAGATCATGATGCAGCCTATTTTCATGCCTGCAATCGCGGCAAGCGTTCCATCGCGTTAGATTTTACGACAGAAGAAGACATTGATGTAATCAAAAAAATGATTGCAGAGAGTGACGTTTTGGTTGAAAATTTTAAGCTTAATGGCCTCGCTAAATATGGTTTGGATTATGAAAGCGTGAAGGCAATTAACCCAAAGATAATCTACTGCTCGATTACAGGCTTCGGTCAGACGGGACCCTATGCACAAAAGCCGGGCTATGACTTTTTAGTGCAGGGCATGGGCGGCATCATGTCTTTAACGGGTGAGCCTAATGGTGATCCACAAAAAATTGGTGTTGCCTTTGCTGATATTTTTACAGGACTTTATGGGGTAATTGCAGTGCAGGCAGCATTGGCAAGACGAGCGCAAACGGGTGAGGGCGAGCGCATTGATTTATCTCTTCTTGATTGCATGACGGGTGTGCTGGCTAATCAAGCTATGAATTATTTTGCAACCGGGCAAGCACCTAACCGAATGGGAAATGCGCATCCTAATATTGCGCCTTATCAAGTGTTTCAAACAAGTGACAGCTATATTATTTTAGCCGTTGGTAACGATGGTCAGTTTCAACGTTTTTGTAAGCTGATTAACCTTGATGAATTGGGTAAAGATAATCGATTTTTAACCAATGCAGATCGAGTTAAAAACCGAAATGAATTGACTGAATTTTTGGGCGAAAAAGTGCTTAGTTTTTCAAAAGCTAATCTTTTAAATCTATGTGCTGAGAATAACGTGCCAGCAGGGCCAATTAACACGGTAGAAGAGGTTTTTGCTGATCCGCAAGTGATTGCTCGAGGTATGCAAATTGAGCCTGAGGGTATTAAGGGCGTTCGCACACCAATTAATTTTGAAAATGCTGAGCTTAACCTTGAGCGCCGCGCACCAAAATTAGATGAGCATCGCGAAGAGATATTAAACGCGCTTGATAAGCTATCTTAGTCTAAATATAACTTGTCTCCCTATCATTAAACCGTTAAAGCCAATTAATGTATATTTATGAGCTAGCAGCGCTTGCCGCTGCCACATTATGGGCATATGGCGGACTAATTTCTGCAGCGCCTGCTGCCACTATGGGAGCAATTCGATTTAATCAACTTCGTATGGTTATCGTTACAATCATGCTTGCGGTATTTGTGTTGCTTACTGGGCGTTATCAAAGCTTTGATTGGCAATATGCTTGGCCAATGTTTGTCTCAGGTTTTATTGGCATTTTTATTGGCGATAGTCTGCTATTTTTGACCCTCATTCGCTTAGGGCCAAGGCGCACAGCTATTATATTTTCAACCAATGCCGTAATGTCGGTTTTATTGGGTTGGATGTTTTTAGGAGAAGCTCTTACCTTTCAGGAATTTTTGGGTATTGTTTTAATTCTTATCGGCGTGTTTTTAGCTATCGTTTATGGCAAGCGTCGTGGACAGTTACATAAATGGGAAGAGGTTAAAGGTAAACTTTGGGTAGGTGTTGTCATTGGCCTTGGTGCGGCGCTCTCTCAATCTGTTGGCTCTATTGTGGCAAAACCTGTTATGGAAAGTGGTCAAGATCCCTTCTTCGTTTCCATGATGCGGGTAGGTGTTGCAGCAGTTTTTTTAAGTTTACTCATTGTGCTTCCAGGGAATTTTTTACCTAAGAAGGCTAATATTACATGGCCATTAACTAGCATCGTTGCTTTTTCTGGATTTATCGGCATGGGGCTTGGTATGACTTTGTTGTTGTTTGGTCTGTCAGGGGGAAATGTTGGTGTTATCTCAACCCTTTCAGCCACCACGCCAGCGGTGCTATTGCCAATGATTTGGATTAAAACCCGCGAAATGCCCGCCATTGGCGCTTGGCTAGGGGCTAGTTTAGTGGTGATTGGTAGTTCATTGCTCTTTATGCATTAATGTTCATCATCCTTTATGAACTTGCTTTATTAGCGGCAATATAAATTTTAATAATTGCCTTAGTCTCAGTGGCCTTGCAACCTTTTTATAAACTAGTATGACCTGTGCCACAATTATTAGATATAATTTTCACTGAATGGGGATAGGCTGCTGTTAAAAATTGTAACTCTTGAGGTCGATTATAAGCATCATCCTCATAAGCAAAAACTAATGCTTTGATTTGAGCGGCAGCTAACATGTTTTTAATCTGCTGCGGCCTTATTTTTTGACGTAATTCAGGATAGCGTTCTTCTTGCGCTCTAGGGCCACAACATGCGGGAGAAAAAACAATAGCTGCATTGAATTTTGATTTTAATCGCTTCATTGCCATGAGGGCAGCCCAGCCACCAGCAGAGTGACCTGCAACAAAAATTTGTGTGGATTTTAAACCAGCCTGATGGAGTTTACTTAAGGTTGCCGCTAATTCATCCACCCGCTTATAAATATAACTACCAGGAGTGCCTCTATCGCTTGCATTTGAGCAGAGATAGTAGATATGCGTGCTTTCATTGCTCAGGCTTTGAATAGCTGGGGGAACATGATTGCCTTTTCGGGTGCAATTCTCACGAAAATTAGAATTCGTTGTGCCATGCATCCATACGATAACGCTTGTCTGAGGGGTGATTGAAAATCCAAACTCTCTATTTTTATTCTCACTAATTTGCCCAGTTTTAGGCTCAATGAATCCGCTTTTGCCGTTACCAGTGCAAGCGCTCATTAAAGTTAAGATAATAAATAATAAAACAATACGAATGGGAGCAATCCTTATATTTTTGTTTTTTTAAGATAGCTCAAAGCAAATATTTGACAAGCCAGAAAAAGGCAAAAAAAACGCAGTTCAAATTAATGAACTGCGTTTAATGTGGTAAAATTTTAGTGTTCTAACGAGGGATGTTTAAAACCTGTCCCACACGAATGACATTATTCTTAATGCCATTGGCATTGGTAAGGGCTGCAACGCTCACACCAGATTTACGAGAGATAGAATATAGCGTATCGCCAGATTTAACGGTAACCGTTGAGGCTGAAATCTGTTGTTGATCTTCATTAAGCGTTGGTGTTGTAACCGCTATTTGATTGTCTGATTCTGTTGCAATCTCAGAGATAGAGCGTGAAGGTTTTTCAAGTGTTGCTGTATCAGTCTCAATTGAACCTGTAATTAAATCGCCAATTGATGTTGGCTTTTCAGCATTCTCAAGTTGAGTTGTTTTAATTTCTTCCAAAGGCTCTAAACTTTTTTGGGAAGCCTCTGCTGTGATCTCTATTTTTCGAATATTGCTATTGGTGGTTTGCTCAGATGTAGCGCTGGCCACTTTTTGGGGTGTTTCGGTGTTAGAATTACCACGGTAAATGATAAGTAAGCAAAGTACACCAGCAAAAATGATGGTTTTAAATAATGTGCTGGATGATAATTTTTTTTGTTCAAACATCGTTTTCCCACTTCATAACTAAAAACTAGCGCGTGTAGCGTTTAGGTCTATCCACTTAAACGAGACTATGCGCGCCCACAAAGAAATTTAGAGCGGCGTTTTTAATTCATTTAAACGCAACAAGCTCTAATGATGGGAGGCACCTCCACATCTTTATCAGGAGCATAGAGGCTTATGTTTAATGAAAAGTTACGTAAGGGCTATTTTTATCAATTATTTTGATGTTGGTCTGTTAAGACTTTTGCTTAGATCGCCGTATCCGGTAAATCTACGCTCATAGGTAAGACCGAGGAAATCAGCCGCCCATTGAGCTTTTTCATCCAATTCAGGGTCATTGATTTGTGCCATATAAACAAGCTTTTCATAATTTCCAAAATAATCAGAAATAAGCTCTGGATGGCGATCAAGGGCGAGAGGCTTTATGACAAAATTTTCAAAATGGCGGGTGAGGAAATCTGTTAAGAAAAAAGCCAGCATGAGATCATCTGATTCTGCCTCAAAAGCATCATTGCCCATGAAAAATGAATAACAATGGGGGCCTAAAATACGTTCGACATTTTCTTCTTTACACACTTTATCTAAAAGGCCACCCGTGCCGCAATCTGCATAGGCGATATAGATATCAGATATGCCCTCACTACGTGCAGTATGAATAGCCTCACGTACACGGTCAGGAATTTGATCTGGGTAAAGGTGAAGTTGAGCAGGAAGGCAAATGAGATCAATATGCTGCAGATTGTCTTGCTTACAAATGTCTAAAATTTCATGTGCTAAAGCCCCGCATGCAATCACCCTCGTTAGAGGTGTGCGGGGCTTTTCAATTTTATCTTGGGTTTCTGCCATTATCAATAATAGCTTACGCGCCCAATTGGTTATGCTTGCGATTCATAAAGTCTTTTGCCATTTCAACCGCAACAGCAGCATCACGGCAATAACCATCAGCGCCAACAGCATCTCCGAATTCTTCGTTCAGTGGCGCGCCACCAACCAGCACGATTAAATCATCACGAATGCCTTTTTCAACAAGCGTATCAATTACCACTTTCATGTAAGGCATGGTAGTGGTTAATAGAGCAGACATGCCAAGAATATCAGGCTCATGCTCATCAATTGCTGCTAAATAATCTTCAACTGGGTTATTAATCCCAATGTCAATCACTTCAAAGCCTGCGCCTTCCATCATCATACCAACAAGATTTTTGCCGATATCGTGGATGTCGCCTTTAACCGTGCCAATTACCATTTTACCCTGTTTAGGAGCGCCAGTTTCTGCCAATAGGGGACGTAAGATATTCATCCCTGCCTTCATAGCATTTGCTGATAGAAGCACTTCAGGCACGAATAGAATGCCATCACGGAAGTCAATGCCCACAATGCGCATGCCTTCAACCAAGGCTTTGGTTAGGACATCATAAGGCGTCCAACCACGGTCAAGTAAAATTTGGGTGCCCTCAGTTATCTCATCTTTAAGCCCATCATAGAGATCGTCTTGCATCTGCGCGACTAGATCATCGTCTGAGAGTTCTGAAAGGATAATTTCTTCTTCATCCGCCATTGCTTTTCCTTTATAAAAAATAAAATTTTGGCATTTTACCAAGATTTATGCGAATAGTTTTGCGATTTTCATATTAATCGTGATTTTTTACAAAGCAAATGAATAATTGCGGCAATCTATAAGTTTTTTGCGACTTAATTAAATGGAAATTTGTTTCAAAATTTGCGATATTCCAGTTGCGCCATAGGGTGACGCATCAAGGAGGGGGTTTGGCGTGGAAT
>CAKMZG010000109.1 GCA_929200335.1 uncultured Alphaproteobacteria bacterium
GAGTTAGGTGTTTGTTTTTGTTTATGATATTCACCTGCAGTTTCAATAATAAGCTCCACTACATTAGGAAAGCATCCGCAGCATTTGCCGCGTTTTTTTAAGCGGTAGTAGATTTGCCCAGGGGTTAACAATTGCCACATATCTTCATCTAAGCAATCAATGATGGTTTGCTTAATTTCTGCTTCTGTGATGATGTTGCAACTGCAAATAATCATTTAACTGCCTTCTCATGGATTAAAGATGACAATAATTATCATATTAATAGCCAGCATCGCAATAATTTGTCAACACGTAGATAATTATAATAGATGCCAGTAAAATTATAATTATTTAATCTATTGAATATATATTCATTTTATAGAAGAATATGCTGCTTTAGCTTAATAAAAGGGTAAATTCACAATTTAGAATTTTAGCTTTTAGTGTGAAAATTTATTAACAATGTGGGGACTTATGGAAGGCATATTAGAATATCCATATCCAAATAGAGTAGGTTCAGATGTTGTTTTTCCTAAGAAGATTGACGTTGCAATTATTGGTGGTGGAATCATTGGGGTTTCTACGGCTTTTGCCTTAGCTGAGCAGGGGGTTGAAGTTGCTATCTTTGAAAAAGGGGAAATAGCTAATGAACAATCATGCAGAAACTGGGGGTTTTGTAGAACGGCTGGTAGAGATATTCGAGAAATCCCGCTTGCCATTGAATCTTTAAGATGCTGGGATCATTTACAAACTGTCGCGGGAACAGAGTTAGGTTTTAGACGTCCCGGTATTATTCATGGCAGTACTAAGGAAAAAGACTTAGCTGTGCAAGAAAATTGGCTAGATAAGGCTAAGCAATTTGGCGTTAGTTCTAAGATTATTAACCAAAAAGAATTGGCTAGTCTAATGGGAGAAAAGGCTGCTAGTACTATGGTTGGTGCTATGTATACGCCTGATGATGGGCGCGCAGAACCAACCCTTGCAGCATCAGGCATCGCTTTGGCAGCGCATAAATTGGGTGTTAAAATCTATAATCAATGTGCTGTGCGTGGTTTTGAAACGACAGGCGGAAAAATTGGAGCTGTTGTAACTGAAAAAGGTAAGGTTGAATGTAATATAGCATTAATCGCAGGTGGGGCATGGTCAAGCACCCTGTGTAGGGGACTGGGTTTGCGCTTTCCTCAATTGGCGGTACGTACACCCGTTATGCATGTTGAGGCTAGATTAGCAGGCCCTGCATTTGATGCATCATTTTTCAACATTGATGATTTTGCTATGCGTAAGCGACTAGACGGTAGTTATACAATTTCACGAGGCACCTATGTTATTGCAGATGTTGTGCCTGATAGTTTTAGGTTTTTAAAAGATTTTATTCCCTTGCTCAAGTTAGAGCACAAGCATATTAAAATTCGCGCAGGTAAGCGCTTCGTTGACCACTTATTTAATGCTGGCAAACAAGCTCTCGATAAACCCTCAATATTTGAGAAACATCGTATTTTAGATCCTGAGCCTGATATAGCAATGAATATGGATGCCTTTGCTAAAATGCCAAAATTATTTTCTGAATTTGAAGGGGCAAGAATTATACGCCATTGGGCAGGATATATTGATGCAACACCAGATACGGTTCCTGTTATATCTGCCATTGATGATATCCCAGGTTTGCATTTGGCTAGTGGATTTTCTGGTCACGGATTTGGCATTGGTCCTGGGGCTGGATATTTAATGGCTGATATTATTATGAATAAATCCCCGCGGGTTGATCCAAAACCTTATAGATTTTCACGAATGAATGATGGCACAAAATTTGCTCCGCAATGTGGGGTGTGATTTTTTCATATCATCATGAGCAAGGGACTATGATGTCATTTGCTATTAGCCAAATCTTTTTTACCTCTCTTAGAGCAGATTGCCTAGATAAACTATAATCTTTCTTTGCATAGTTTCAACTTCCCTAGTTTAAAAACATTGAAATCTGCCAATAATAATGGCATTTAAAATATTTTTTGCAACCGGTTGCAAAGATCAAAAAAATATGCTTTTCTCATTATAAGGTGCAATCAATTGCGCCTAAAATATTAGCATTTTTAACTCGGAGGATTACATGCTTTCAAATTTAAAAAAATTCGCAGTAGCAGCTTGTGTTACTGTTGCATCATTAACAACGGCATCAATAGCGCAGGCTGATGGAGAAAAATATATTCTCGTAAGTCATGCCCCAGATAGCGATAGCTGGTGGAACACTATTAAAAATGGTATCGCATTAGCTGGAGAACAAATGGGGGTTGAAGTTGAATACCGTAACCCACCATCTGGTGATTTGGCTGATATGGCTCGTATCATCGAGCAAGCAGCTGCGTCTAAGCCAAATGGTATCATTACAACTCTAGCTGACCCTGATGTTCTTGCAGGTCCAATTAAAGCTGCGGTTGATTCAGGTGTTGATGTGATCATCATGAATTCAGGTACACCAGCTCAAGCGCGTGAAGTTGGTGCTTTGATGTATGTTGGTCAACCTGAATATGATGCAGGCCATGCTGCCGGTCTTCGTGCAAAAGGTGATGGCGTAAAGAGCTTCCTTTGTGTAAATCACTACATTTCATCACCTGCCTCTGTTGAGCGTTGCCAAGGTTTCGCTGACGGTCTTGGCATCGAGCTTGGCAATCAAATGATTGATTCTGGTCAAGATCCTGCTGAGATTAAGAATAAAGTTTTGGCTTACCTTTCAGCTAACCCAAAAACTGAAGCAGTTTTAACTTTAGGTCCGACATCTGCTGATCCAACTATTGCTGCATTAGACGAAAACGGCATGGCTGGCGAAATTTATTTCGGTACATTTGATTTAGGTGAAGAAATTGTAAAGGCTATTAAAGCTGGCACAATCAAATGGGGCATTGACCAACAACCATTTTTGCAAGCTTACTTGCCAGTTGTGATTATGACTAACTATCATCGTTTTGGTGTGCTACCAGGCAACAATATCAACTCAGGCCCTGGTTTTGTAACCAAGGATGCTTTGTCAAAAGTTGAAGAGTTTGCTGGTAAATATCGTTAAAATTAAAATTGGGCGGCAGTATGAATACTGTCGCCCTTTTTTATGACTTTATTTGGGTAATTAATAGCAGAATATTTTTATGTAAAAAGCTATAGAGATTGAGGAAGCAGAATATCATGTCTGAAACAAATATAGATGCGATTCAAGATGAGCGTGTAAAACAACGCTCAAAGTTTCGTGAGGCACTAGTTAGGCCAGAATTAGGTGGAATTGTAGGCACTATTTTAGTGTTTGTCTTTTTTCTTTTAACAGCAGCTGATTCGGGTATGTTTGGTTTGGCAGGAACATTAAACTGGTCAGTGGTTTCGGCTCAATTTGCTATTATTGCCGTGGGTGCTTGTCTTTTGATGATTGCTGGTGAGTTTGATCTCTCTGTTGGATCGATGATTGGCTTTGCAGGTATTATCATTGCAATTTTATCTGTACAGTTAGCTGTGCCTATGTGGCTCACCATTATTTTGACTTTTATGCTTTGTATCAGCCTTGGTGCTGTTAATGGATGGTTGGTAATTAAAACAGGTTTACCATCATTTATTGTTACACTTGCATTTTTATATATTCTACGTGGCCTTACAATTTTTGCGGCTATTTTAACAACGCGCAAAACCATTATTGGCGGTGTAAAGGATGTTGCCGAGGGTGATTGGCTGGCTAGCCTCTTTGGTGGCAAAGTTTTTACAGGTGTTTTCACATGGCTTGGTGAAAATGGTATCATTGAAGTTTTTGAGCGTGGTAATAAAAAGGGCCTGCCAGTGGTAGAGGGTGTTCCGATGCTTATCATTTGGGCTATTATTTTAATTATTTTCGGCCATATACTTCTAACTAAAACACGTTTTGGTAACTGGATTTATGCTTCAGGTGGTGATGCGCAAGCTGCTCGCTATGTGGGTGTACCTGTTAATCGTGTTAAAATTTTAATGTTCATGTTTACGGCATTTTGTGCAACAGTTTTTGCTACCTGTCAGGTGATGGAATTTGGTTCTGCGGGTGCTGATCGTGGTGAGCTTAAAGAATTTGAAGCCATTATTTCTGTGGTGATTGGTGGTGCTTTATTAACGGGTGGTTATGGCTCAGTTATTGGTGCTGCATTGGGTGCCTTAATCTTTGGCGTTGTTCAGCAAGGCTTGTTCTTTGCAGGAGTTGAGAGCTCTTTATTTAGAGTGTTCCTTGGTGTGATTTTACTACTGGCGGTTATTTTAAATACCTATATTCGCCGTATGATCACCGGTGAGCGATAGGAGAATATGATGACACAAAATTCAGAAAATAATACCATGAATGCAACACCTCTTATTGAAATGAAGAACATTGAGAAACATTTTGGCTCTGTAATTGCGCTTGCGGGTGTTTCCGTAAATGTTTTTCCTGGAGAGTGCCATTGCCTTTTAGGTGATAATGGCGCGGGTAAGTCTACTTTCATTAAAACCATGTCTGGGGTTCATAAGCCAACAAAAGGGGAAATTTATTTTGAAGGAAAGCCTTTAAAATTTGATCGTCCTCGGGATGCTATTTCTGCAGGTATAGCAACTGTTTATCAAGACCTAGCCATGATTCCATTGATGTCTGTAGCGCGTAATTTTTTCATGGGAAATGAACCTGTGAAAGGTGTTGGCCCATTAAAGTTTTTTGATCATCAATTGGCAAATGATGTTACCATGACTGAGATGAAAAAAATGGGCATTAATCTACGTAGCCCAGATCAAGCGGTTGGCACTCTGTCAGGGGGGGAACGTCAAACGGTAGCTATTGCGCGTGCGGTGCATTTTGGTGCCAAGGTACTTATTTTGGATGAACCAACTTCAGCGCTAGGTGTGCGTCAAACATCTAATGTTTTAGCGACTGTAGATAAAGTACGTAAGCAAGGTATTGCTGTTGTCTTTATTACTCATAATGTGCGCCATGCTCTTGCAGTTGGAGATCGTTTTACTGTACTTAATCGTGGTAAAACATTAGGTACTGCAAAACGTGGTGAAATTACACCTGAACAACTTCAAGATATGATGGCAGGTGGCCAAGAACTGGCAACCCTTGAGGGCAGCTTAGGTGGCACAGTTTAATAATATTTAAGCATTGCCGTAATCAGCCTTAATTCAGTTGATTTTTTCAAAGCATAATTGGTGGCATTTATTAAAATTGCCACCAATATGAAATCGTGAAAATCTACAGGCCAAAAACTACTATGATTAATAAAGGAAAAATCAGATGAGTGTTAAAATAGGCATCTCTCCGATCGCGTGGCAAAATGATGATTTGCCGGATATTACTGCTGAGTATACAATGGAGCAAGCTTTAAAAGAAGCGCGTGAAATTGGCTATGTTGGCGTAGAGCGCGGACAGCGTATGCCTCATGATACTGATGGCTTGCGCTCATATTTGAATAAATATGATATAGCACTTTGTGGTGGTTGGTGTTCTGGTAATTTACTAAATAATTCTGTTGAAGAAGAGATCGCGGCTATTACTCAACAAGTTAAACAATTTGCAGCGCTCGATGCGCCTTGCATTGTTTATGCTGAATGCTCAAATACTGTGCAGGGTGAGATCGATACACCTGTGAATAATCGCCCAACTTTATCACGTGATGAGATTAAGCAATATGCTGCAAAGCTGTCGGAGGTTGCTAAATGGTCTAAAGATCGAGGCATGCCTATGGCTTATCATCACCATATGGGTTCAATCATTGAAGCGGAGGCCGATGTGGATGCCTTAATGGAAGGCTCAAGTGATGACTTAAACCTTTGCTTTGATAGTGGCCATCTATTGTTTGGTGGTGGTGATGTTATGGCAACCTTAGATCGTTGGTCACATCGTGTGCATCATGTTCATTATAAAGATATCCGCCCCGAAATTGTAAAAACTGTTCGTGAAAATAACCATAGTTTTTTAGATGCGGTTTTAGCAGGTGCATTCACGGTTCCAGGGGATGGTTGCATTGATTTTCATGCCATTACACGTAAGCTAAAAGCAATAGAATATAGTGGCTGGATTGTGGTGGAGGCTGAACAAGATCCTGCAAAAGCAAATCCTTATGCCTATTCTAAAATGGGATATGAAAATATAGTCAAAGCCTGTAATGAAGCTAATCTTAAGATAGAGGCTTAATGAAATAAATTATAGCCATTGGTGGTTGTTTTAATGGCTGAGACTGTGACAAGGGTATAATTTATGAGTAAACTTATTCGCAAACCTATTGCTAAACATGGTAAAATTCATGACATCACACCTTCAAATGCCAAGGGTGAGCTGACGCCAAATTGGAATTATGTTGGTTTTGGTTTGTATAAGTTGAAAGTGGGTGACGTTGCCGCAGAAAATACAGGTGATCAAGAGGTGATTTTGGTGCTTGTGGAAGGCAAAGCTGAAATCATCGCGGGCGGTAAAAATGTAGGTGTGCTCGGCACGCGTATGGATGTTTTTGAAAAAACACCGCCTGCCTGTGTTTATGTTCCTGGTAATACAGACTGGCAAGCAACGATGACAACTGATTGTACGCTTGCAGTTTGTGCAGCGCCTGCGGTTGGCAATTATCCCGTTAAAATATTAGGACCTGATGGCATTGAAACAACACCTCGTGGTAAGGGTACAAACACACGCTATATTAATAATATAGCAATGGAAGATAGTGATGTTGCAGGTTCACTTCTTGTGACAGAGGTGTTCACACCCACTGGCCATTGGTCGTCTTATCCACCCCATCGTCATGATGAAGACGATTATCCAAATATTACCTATCTAGAAGAAACCTATTATCATCGCTTAAATCCTAAGCAGGGCTATGGCTACCAACGGGTTTTCACAGAAGACGGTTCGCTTGATGAAAATATTCCCGTTGCAAATGAAGATGTGGTTCTTGTGCCAAAAGGTCATCATCCCTGTGGGGTGCCTTATGGTTATGAGATGTACTATTTAAATGTCATGGCAGGACCGCGCCGTAATTGGAGATTTAAAAATCATCCTGATCATAATTGGATTTATGAAAGAGATTTAAACAGCTAACTTATAATGGCATCTGATAATATTAGAAATTCTTATAAGATTTAAACTTAAGGAAAATAAAATGACCATCAAATTTGCACTTCTTGGCGCGGGGCGTATTGGTAAGACTCATGCTGAAGCAATCAATAACAATCCAGATTCTATGCTGAGTGCTGTTTATGATCCCTTTGAAGATGCAGCAAATGCAATCTCCCAACAATATGATTGCGCTATTCGCAGTTTAGATGAGATTACAAATTCTGATGATATTGATGCTGTTGCAATTTGTACGCCGACAAATACCCATGCAGATTTGATTGAAAAATATGCCCATGCAGGTAAAGCTATTTTTTGCGAGAAGCCGATTGATCTATCATTAGAGCGTGTTCAATCTTGCCTTAAAACCGTTGAAGAAACTGGAGCAAAATTGATGATTGGCTTTAACCGTCGTTTTGATCCACATTTTCAATCAGTATATGAAGCCATTAGCCGTGGTGACGTGGGCGATGTGGAACAGGTTGTCATTACCTCGCGCGATCCTGATCTTCCACCAATGGATTATATTTCTGTTTCCGGCGGTATATTTCGTGACATGACCATTCATGATTTTGACATGGCGCGTTTTTTACTTGGTGAGGAAATTGAAAGTGTGTTTGCCACAGGTTCTGTACTTGTAAATCCTGAGGTGGGGGAGCGCGGTGATATAGATAGCGCAATGGTTATCATGCGTACAAAATCTGGAAAGCTTGCCCATATCAATAATTCACGTCGCTCTACTTACGGCTATGATCAACGTATTGAGGTTCATGGATCGAAGGGTATGGTTCGCGCTCACAATCCTCGCCCTGTTGTGAGTGAAATTGCCAGTGCCAATGGTTACCAAAGCGTCCCACTACATGATTTTTTCATGACGCGTTATACCGAAGCCTATGCTGCTGAAATTTGTGGGTTCGTTGCATCACTTAAAGATAATGCTCCGCTAAACCCAACAGGACATGATGGGCTTATGGCTCTTACATTAGCTGAAGCTGCAATTAAAAGTTATGAGACGGGAAC
>CAKMZG010000110.1 GCA_929200335.1 uncultured Alphaproteobacteria bacterium
AATTTACGTTGACCACCTACTTCCCAAAAATCAAATAGGCGGGGGTTCTGCCTTCGCGGATGGCTTTGGCCTCATAGCGGGTGCGGTGCCAGCCAGCCCAAGGTTCACGCCAATCATCAGCGCGCTTGGCTTTCCACGCCAATTTGCCGTGGGTTTCTACTTGCCAAAGCGTCCAATTGATATAGCTCTCAATATCAGAAGCAAAGCGAAACTCACCATCTTTTTTTAACAGCTTATAAATGCGTTCTAAATTATTTTGACTAACAAAACGACGTTTCCAATGGCGCTTTTTGTGCCATGGATCAGGATACAGAAGATCGGCGCGTAAAAATGTGTCATCGGGCAGCCAGTCAATCAAAGGCCCTGCATCTTCATTATAAAGGCGAATGTTAGTGATGCTCTCATCTTCAATTCTGCCTAAAATTTTTGCCATGCCATTGATAAAGGGTTCAACGCCAATGAAGCCAATTTCAGGATGGGTTTTAGCTTGCTCCACTAAATGCTCACCGCCACCAAAGCCTATTTCTAAGCGGTAGTTGTCATAAGACTTATCAAAAAAATTAGCAGGATCTGCTACTTCAGGGCTGAGTGGATCAAGTAATAGGGTAGGGAGGAACTCATCGAGCAATTTTTCTTTGCGCGGGCTGAGTTTCAAACCTTTTCGGCGTCCAAAGAAAGAACTTTTCTCAAAAAGTTCGGCAGCTTTTTCTTCTCGAGTAGCGGCCGTATCTTGATTTTTGTCATTTGCCATCAAAGCTTATCCAATATAGTAAAGTGGATGCTTTAGAGGTCTATTAAAGCGCTGCTTTTAATGCATCCACGAGATCTGTTTTTTCCCAAGAGAATCCACCCTCTTTATCAGCTTCTCGGCCAAAATGTCCATAGGCGCTCGTGCGGGCATAGATAGGTTTATTTAAATCTAAATGTTTACGAATGCCGCGAGGGGATAAATCCATTACTTTAGCAATTGCTTTTTCTACCCGCTCTTCAGATACTGTACCTTGGCCACCCATATCCACATAGATGGAAAGCGGTTGAGCAACACCGATGGCATAAGATAATTGAATGGTACACCATTTTGCAATGCCCGCAGCCACTACGTTTTTAGCCAAATAGCGCGCAGCATAAGCAGCAGAGCGATCCACTTTTGTAGAATCTTTACCAGAGAAAGCACCGCCACCATGAGGGGCTGCACCGCCATAGGTATCCACAATGATCTTGCGACCTGTAAGGCCAGCATCTCCATCAGGACCACCAATTACAAATTTACCCGTTGGGTTAATGTGCCATACGGTCTCAGATGTAATCCAGCTCTCTGGTAGCGTTTTTTCAATGTAAGGGCGAACCAGCATTGCAACATCATCAGATGTCATGCTGGCATCTAGATGCTGTGCTGATAATACGATTGATGTGGCGCGAACTGGTTTGCCGTTTTCATAAGCAACGGTAACTTGGCTCTTTTGGTCAGGACCTAATTGAGCTGCTTCGCCAGATTTGCGTGCAGCAGCTAGGTTTTCTAAAATCTTATGGCTGTAATAAATAGGGGCTGGCATAAGTTCAGGGGTCTCATCACAAGCATAGCCAAACATGATGCCCTGATCGCCAGCGCCCTCATCTTTATTTTCAGTGCTATCCACCCCTTGCGCGATATCTGCAGATTGTGAATGCAATAGCACATCAATATCTGCATGTTTCCAATGAAAACCATCTTGCTCATAGCCAATGTCTTTAATCGCTGCGCGAGCAACTTCTTCAATCATAGCTGGCGTAATGCTTTCGGGGCCACGGGTCTCACCTGCTATAACAACTTTATTGGTCGTGGTTAGAGTTTCAGCAGCAACGCGGATATCCCATGGGGACATACCCGCTTTCTCGCCTTCACGGAAAAAAAGATCAACGATTTCATCTGAAATGCGGTCAGATACTTTATCTGGATGACCTTCAGATACAGATTCGCTGGTAAATAGATAATGAGAACGAGACATATTTTGCACCCCAATGCTTAGTTGATCTTTTTTGAACGCAACAAGCAAGGTAAATACGTTCAATCTCATATCGATATAAAGATTTCTTTATGTTAGTCAAGTAATTTGTGATTATATTGCCATTGCAGACAATAAATAAATAGGTTAATTTTTGTGCCTGTGGCAAATGGGAAGAATATGAAACATCAAGAATTTTTAATTAATTTATTTCATGCGGCCGTTGATGCCGCTGATTCCGTCTTGGCTTTAAAACCACATATCCCAGATAAACCAAGAGGCAAAACCGTTGTTATTGGCGCAGGTAAAGGCGCTGCACAATTGGCCAGTGCATTTGAAACCCTATGGCAGGAAAAACATGGCGATGCACCATATGAAGGCGTTGTGGTTACCCGTTATGGGTTTGGTGTGCCGTGCGAAAAGATTAAAGTTATTGAGGCCAGTCACCCTGTGCCAGATCAAAATTCTGTTGCAGGTGCCAATGCGCTGTTTCAGGCTGTTGATGGTTTAACGGAAGATGATTTAGTGATTGGGCTTATTTGTGGTGGTGGCTCAGCTTTATTGATTGCCCCTGAAGATGGGTTGGAATTATCTGATAAAATTGCATTGAATGAAGCGCTTTTAGCCTCAGGTGCGCCAATATCGGCTATGAATATCATTCGTAAAGCTTGCTCTAAGATTAAAGGTGGACGTTTGGCAAAGGCAGCCTACCCAGCTCAAGTGATGAATTTTATTGTCTCTGATGTGCCAGGCGATAGCCCCCATGAAGTAGCTTCAGGTCCAACGGTTCCAAGTGATGCGGATAATCACTCAGCCCTCACCGCAATTGCAGATTATGGCATTGAGGTGAATGAAAAGATTAAAGCCCATATAGTAAGGGCATCAAGCATTCCTTCTCCAACAGATATAGAATTTCAAAATCTTGCCACAAAGGTGATTGCATCCAATGCATGTTCGTTAGAAGCAGCTGCTGATTATGCAAAGGCTCAAGGTTATGAAACGGTAATCTTATCCGACGCCATTGAAGGTGAGGCGCGAGAAATCGCAAAAATGCACGGTGCTATGGTGCGCGAAATTATTACCCGTAATAGGCCTTTTAAAAAACCTGTCGTTTTATTATCAGGTGGTGAAACTACCGTGACCCTATCTAATCATGCTGGTAAAGGCGGCAATAACAGTGAATTTATGTTATCGCTAGCCATTGAACTGGATGGGGTTGATGGCTTTTCCGCTTTGGCTGCTGATACCGATGGGATAGATGGCAGTGAAAGTAATGCGGGTGCATTTGTTAATGGTAAGACAGCAAGCAAAATGCGGGCAGCAGGAGTTAACCCTAGAGCAGCACTTAAACGCAATGATTCATGGACAGCATTTGATGCTATCGATGGTCTATTCTCCCCAGGGCCAACGGGAACTAATGTTAATGATTTTAGAGTGATTTTAATAGATTAAAAATGCCTTTGTGGCGCTTTATCTATCAGCAAGACTTTCTACCAGCTCAACAATTTTCTTGCGAATTTTAGGGTCTTTAATTTTGACAAAGGCGCGATTTAAGTGCAGACCATCATTGCTGGATAGAAAATCCATAATGAACTTGCTTTGGCCTTCTTCAAACCCTTTGGGCTTTTCAATTGTTCTAGGTGTTTTGTTACTGGGAGCTTTTTCAAAGAAATAACTTACCGGCACATTTAAGATATTAGCCAATTCAAAGAGCTTGCTGGCGCTAAGGCGATTTGCACCTTTTTCATATTTCTGAATTTGTTGAAACGTAATACCAAGTGAATCTGCCAATTTTTCTTGGCTAATATCAAGCATATTTCGGCGCAGTCGAAGTCTACCTCCAACGTGCACATCTACCGGATTAGGTGCTTTCGTTTTCTCTTTTGTCAAATCATTCCCGCCTGTATAGAAGTGGTAACAGTCTACTTTGATAGATTCCATTTGTAAACCTGAAGACTGCGGAGTTTTTATGCTGTTTTACGCATTCCATAGAGCAGGATTATTAATAAGGTAAATAGTATCAAAAGGAAAGTTAAATTTTGAGATAGTTTGTTTACCTTTTTATGGTAAAGCGCTATTTCAGCAATCATAAGACCTTGTGTATTAAGCGCTATAGATTGGGTGATGTCCCCCAGCGGGTTGATAATTGCCGATATGCCGCTATTTGCAGAGCGGAATATGCTAAGGCGTTCTTCGACAGCTCTAATTTGAGTTTGACGTAGGTGTTGATAAGGTCCCGGCGTATCTCCAAACCAACCATCATTTGTGATGTTAATTATCCACTGGGGCGAGACAGTAGTGTTTTTCGATACCAATTGGTTGGGAAAGATAACTTCATAACAGATTAGCGGTAAGAAAGCTGGAATATCATTAATTTTAATGATCTTCCTTTGTTTGCCATGGCTAAATCCGCCTGGAAGTTGAGTAAGTTGTCTTATGCCTAGGCTTTCTAAAAAATCCTGAAAGGGAAGAAATTCGCCAAAGGGCAAAAGATGTGTTTTATCTGAATGCTCGGTTATTTTGCCCTCATCATTAATGACCATGAGCGAATTATAAGTGCGATATTGAAGACCATCATTATAGGTTTCAAAGCGTAAACCACCTGCTATCAATAGTGTATCTTTTTCTAGGCTCTTACCAATGATGTCTTGGGCATCGGGGCTTTCTTGTAAATAAAATGGAAAGGTGGATTCAGGCCAAATGATTATATCTGCTTCAGTTTTGTCAGATTCTGTAACATCTAAAAGCTTGTTAAAATTCTCCTGCTTTTTAACTGGGTTCCATTTATCTTTTTGCGCAATATTAGGTTGAACAATCTTAATGATTTTGTTTTCAATTGGGTGAACTATATTGTCTTGATTATAATGTACCAAGCCGTAGATGAAATGACTGAAAAATAACATAGCGCAAGAGCCTAGGAGTATAAAATCTTGTTCTTGGGTGCTAGATTTTCGAATGAGTATAACGGGGCTTGAAAAAACTAGAATTGCTAAAATATTTAAAGGGTAAAATCCAATTAAAGATACGGACTGCATCCATAGCGGTGAGGGCATCGCCGCATAGCCAAGGGCATTCCATGGAAATCCTGTAAACCAAGTGCCACGAAAATATTCAGCAACCCCAAAACCAAAAGCAAAAGCTACTACAGAGATGTAATTTTTTTGCCAAAATATCCGTGCGATCATGGCGCCAAGCCCGTAATATATGGCAAGTGCTGCAGGGAGTGCTACAATCGCAAAGGGCATGAAATAGATGAATTCGTCGCTATCTACTAAAAATGCAGAGCCAATCCACCATAGGCTTGCTAATAAATAACCAAAGCCAAACAACCAGCCGCGCTTGAACGATGACCATAGATTAGCCTTGCTCCAATTGGAGCGTGGATTAATATCGCCATCCATAACCCAAATCATAAGAGGCAGTGTGATGAATAAAATCAGCGAATTATCATAGGGCGCTTGAGCAAACACAGACATGCCGCCAAGTGCTAGGGTCAATAAATTGCGCAGGCTAGGAGATAGCAAATTTGATGATTGAAGGTTAATCACTTGCCTTCTCATCATTATCTGTATTTTTTATAGGCTTGCGGCGGCGATCAATGATCCGTTTTTCAACAATTTCGAGTTTTTTGATGCGCCTAGGATCAGCATCAATGATGCGAAACTCAAAATTGCTTAGCCCTTCAATAACTTCACCACGAACGGGAATGCGGCCAGCTATAGCAAAAACAAGACCACCAATGGTATCCACATCTTCAGCCACATCACCAGCATTAAAATTGTCGCCAATGACAGCTTGTACTTCTTTTAAATCAGCGCGCGCATCAGCAATATAACGATCATTTGCAGATTTGCTAATGAGTGGGCCATCTTCATCATCGTGTTCATCTTCAATCTCACCGACGACTTCTTCAACGATATCTTCCAAGGATACGATGCCATCTGTGCCACCATATTCATCGATCACCAAAGCCATTTGAATACGCTCTGCCTGCATGCGAGACATTAGTGTATTAACCAACATGGAAGGCGGTACGAATAAAACAGGACGAATGAGCTTTAATTCTTTGATGGTCTTTTTAAGGTTCACGCGCTCAAGGTCTAGTTTACTAAACCCACTACGAGATTTGCGTGTAATAGAGCGATTTGTAAGATATGAAACCACATCGCGAATATGTACCATGCCTTTAGGGTCGTCTAACGTATCGCTGAAAATAGGCATTCGAGAGTGTGCAGAATCTTCAAAAATTTGTAGCAATTCGCTCAAAGGCGTAGTGTCTTCTACAGCTATAATATCTGTACGAGGCACCATAACATCCTCAACCCGCACTTCTTTTAGGCGCAAAATATTATGCAGCATTGAGCGTTCTTCGGGGGAGAATACTGTAGAATCTTGCCCTTCATTGGAAAGTGCGTCAGTAAGTTCTTCACGTAAAGAACCATTTGTACGCAGGCCAATACGCGCTAAGAAACGTGAGAATAGACTTTGCTGATGTGTATCTGATTTCAATTCAGGCGTATCAACAACTACCAGAGCATTAGCATTTTGAGATGCATTATCTGAAGATGAAATATTCAAAGATGAGTCTTTTATGGGAGGGTGTATGTTAGAGCTTCTCGAGTCTGGCTCGGGATCATTTTTTAAAGCTTCTTCTGTTGTTTCAACGGAAATGCTTTGGGATTGTTCAATATTCATAAGGTATCAATCTGGTTTAAAATTCTATAGCTAATCCAATATAAAATGATTAAGCATTTTGGCTTAAACATTGGTTTATATTGTTAGTCTTGGCTGAAAAAATTTAACAAAGTAAAATATTTCAACTTTAACTGTAATTGCAGTCATATGTATATTATAGCATCTTTTTTTTGAATTGGCTATAATTGACCTATGGTCATTAGTAGTAGGCAGTTATATTGCTTCTTATAAGGCATCATAAGGATTATCAATGTTTAATTTGGCGAGTATTTTGATTTCTAAGCCTTCCATTTCTTCTGCCATTGTGTCCTCAATATGATCAAAGCCCAAAAGATGCAGAAATCCATGAATAATTAAATGGCTAAGGTGGTCATTAAAGGTTTTATCAGCCTCAATTGCTTCGCGCTCAATAGTTTCAAAGGCTAGAATGATATCGCCTAATAATACCTCAGGTAATTGAGCTAGATTATCCCAATCCTCATCGCTTAGGGCTGGAAAAGATAGCACATTGGTTGCTTTGTCTTTTTCACGCCAATCGCTGTTTAGGGTTTTAATCTGTGCGTCATTTGTAAAGACTAGGCTGAGTTGTGTATCTTGAGGAAGTTCATCCTCAACCATTTCATAGGCTGTTTTAAGTGCTGTTTCTGCAAGTGCCAAAAGGTTGGCTTCATCTGACCAGCGCTCGTCTTCTATTAAAAGTGCAAGATCTAAGGGAAAATCACTTCTCATCTTTGGCCTTATATGCGCGGTCATAGGCATCAACAATTTTACTCACCAATGGATGACGTACAACATCGCTGGAAGTGAATTCTACCTTGATGATCTTTTTGACATTTTCTAAAACTTTTAATGCTTCCACAAGACCCGAGACTTGGCCATAGGGTAAATCAATCTGACTAGGATCACCTGTTACAAACATTTTTGAACCCTCACCTAAACGGGTCAAAAACATTTTCATCTGCATGCTGGTAGTATTTTGTGCCTCATCTAATATTACTGCGGCATTGGAGAGAGTGCGACCACGCATAAAGGCAAGGGGGGCAATCTCAATAATGCCTTGTTCGAGGGCGCGTTCTACTTTTTCACCGGGGATCATGTCATAAAGAGCATCATAAAGCGGGCGAAGGTAAGGATCTACCTTCTCTTTCATGTCGCCAGGTAAAAAACCAAGGCGTTCGCCTGCCTCAACGGCTGGGCGGGAAAGGATAATGCGATCAACAGCGCCTCGCTCTAAAAGAGCTGCCGCATAGGCAACAGCGAGATAGGTTTTTCCTGTGCCAGCGGGGCCTGTGCCAAATACCAATTCTGCACGATCCATCGCGCGTATATAGGC
>CAKMZG010000111.1:0-1549 GCA_929200335.1 uncultured Alphaproteobacteria bacterium
GTGTTGGATGCCGATGATCGGGCTATCCATAGTTAAACTGTGTTACAACGAAGCTGTGTTACAGCGAAGCTGTTTCACAGTTTGAGTATTTCGCTCTAAATAAGTTCAAATGCTTTGCCAGTTTCTAACGGCTTTAGCCCTAGATAGCTGGCAATACTTTCTCCTATGTCAGCGAATGTTTGTCGTTCCCCAATAGTTTCGGGCTTAATGTCATTACCTGTTATTAACACGGGAATTTGCTCACGGGTATGATCTGTACCTTGCCATGTGGGGTCACAACCATGATCGGCGGTTAATATAACTCGATCACCATCTTGCAACTTGGCAAATAGAGCAGGTAACATAGCATCAAATTCTTCCAAAGCATTAGCATAGCCAGCCACATCTCGCCGATGGCCAAAGCTTTGATCAAATTCAACGAAATTAGTAAAAATCAAATCCCCATGTTGAGCCTTATCCAATGCAATCAGGGTCTGTGACATCAATGCTTCATGGCCTGATGCTTTAATGGAATGGGTGATGCCTTGATGGGCATAGATGTCTGAAATTTTGCCGATAGCCCAGACGGCATTGCCTTGATCGGTGATGCGGTTAAGTACGGTTTCTCCATGGGGCATAACAGAATAATCACGGCGGCCGCTTGTGCGCTCAAAATTATCTCGATCTGTACCAATGAAAGGGCGCGCAATAACGCGTCCGATATTATCGCGGTCTAAGCGCGTTCGTGCAACTTCACATAATTTATAGAGGTTTTCTAATCCAAAATGTTCCTCATGCGCTGCAATTTGTAAAACGGAATCGCTGGAAGTGTAAAAAATTGGGAGCCTTGTTGCACAATGTTGTTCGCCAAATTCTTTGATAATATCCGTACCAGAGGCATGTTTATTGCCCAAAATACCTGTGAAATGAATGTTTATCTTATCACATTCGCCAGCAATTTCTGCAATAAGATCTTCATCAAAGCAGGGGATTTGTTTTGGAAAATAGCCCCAATCAAATAACACGGGTAAACCTGCAATTTCCCAATGGCCGGAAGGAGTGTCCTTACCCTTTGATATTTCATGTGCATGCCCCCATTTACCTTTTAGGGCTACATTGTCGTCCAGGCCTTTTGGCAGGCTGCCACAGGCTGATTTAGCAGCTTGAGCTAATCCAAGCGCTTGAAGGTTTGGCAGGTTTAAGGGCGCTCTATTTTCTACGCACCACTGTGCAATAGAACCAAGGGTATTAGCACCGTCATCGCCAAAGCTTGCCGCATCCTCTGCGCCGCCAATGCCAAAGCTATCCATAACAATTAAAATTACCCGTTTTTGATTGTTTTTATTCATTATGGTCACCTGTTATAGTTTCATAAATCACAGGCAATGTTTCATATTGATCATTAAAACCATAGGCATTATGAATTTGCATTACCGCTTGTTGGACTTGTGCTTCATCTCGTGCATGAACACGCGCCAAAACTGTATGTTTTGTTACTTGCGCACCCAGTGGCAAAAATTGGTCAAACCCAACGGCATGATCAATAGGCGCATCAGCAACTGTGCGACCA
>CAKMZG010000111.1:1559-7952 GCA_929200335.1 uncultured Alphaproteobacteria bacterium
CCAAGAGCAATTACCGACATGCCAATTTGGCGGCAATCAATAGTGCTTGCAATCTTACCAAAAGCATTTTCTGGTGCTTTAATTTCAACCATCATGGGTGCTGTTTCAATAGCTGTATCATGGGTGTTTAAAATGGATTTTGTTCCGCCAAGTTCCGCCACCATTTTTTCAAATTTTTCGGCAGCCTTGCCATTATCCAAAACCCTATCTATCATAATATTGGCCTCAGCTTCATCTGCCGTCAGTTTTGAGGATAACAATAGGCTTGAAGATAATTTCTTGACCACTTGTTTTAGGCGTTCTTCTTGATATTGGCCTGTTAAAAATTGAATGGCATTTTTGGTCTCTATACCGTTGCCTGCACAGCCTGCTAATGGGGCATTCATATCAGTAATAACAGCAGTTGTGGAGAGGCCGCAGCCATTAGCAACTTCAACTAAACTTCTGGCTAATTCTTGGGCATCTTTTAAAGTTGGATTAAAAGAACCAGAACCACATTTTACATCTAAGACAAGCGCATCTAAACCTTCTGCTAGTTTTTTCGATATGATGGAGGCAGTGACAAGTGATATGTTTTCAACGGTTGCAGTGACATCGCGAATGCCATAAATGATTTTATCCGCTGGTGCTAAGCTAGAGGTTTGCCCGATGATTGCGCAGCCAACGGATTTTATGATCTGTTTTAAATCACCAGCATCAGGCGTGATGGAATAGCCAGATATTGCCTCTAGCTTATCCAGCGTTCCACCAGTATGACCAAGACCACGGCCAGAAATCATAGGCACATGTGCGCCACAGGCGGCTAAAATTGGCGCAAGTATTAGCGAGACATTATCACCAATGCCGCCTGTTGAATGTTTATCAATCACAGGTGCGTCAAGCTCATGCCATTCTAAGATATCTCCAGAATCGCGCATGGCAAGGGTAAGTGCAACGCGCTCACTCATATCAAAACCATTGAAGAAAGCTGCCATACAAAAAGCTGCAATCTGCTCTCGTCCAACTTTACCTGTAACTGTGCCTTCTATGAAGGCTTTGATTTCATCTTGGCTCAATGGGATGTTATCGCGTTTCTTACGGATAATTTCTTGGGGGACGATTGGCATTTTACCTCTTAAATCTTATGCGCCGTAAGGCACCCAAATATTTTTGACCTCAGTTGCATGTTCTAAAAGCTCGCGGTTATTCATCACTTTTAGTTGCCGCCAAGGCATGGCTTTGCCTTCGTGTGACCAGAATTGTTTTAGATTACCTGCGCTTGCAGCCTTTACGTCTGCAAGGTGTGTGGGATTGCCAAAATACCATAGGCCATCTACTGCACGGTGTTCAGCGAGTGTTTTACCCAAAGCGCCATGCTCACCCGTTATGATGCTAATGGCACCGGCTGGTACATCTGAGGTATCAAAAATTTGATAAAGATCTGTTGCCGCTAAGGGATGAATATCTGATGGTACAAGTACAACTTGATTGCCCATGGCAAGTAAAGGTGCTGCCATTGTTATTGTTCCTAACAAAGGATTATCTTGTGGGGCAACAACCCCCACAATGCCAATGGGTTCACGCATGGCTGCAACCAATTGGCGAGAGGGCGGCGAATGAATTTGACCATCAAATTTATCAGCCATGGCGGCAGCGGCAAATAAGCGCTCAATGGATAAAGCTAATTCTTGCTCAGCCTTATCTTGTTTGCAATCTGTTTGGGCTCGAATGCGACCAATAAATTCGCTGCTCCGTTTTTCTAGGTTTTCAGCTATGTAATAAATCACTTGAGCGCGTAGATGAGCTGTTGATTTTGCCCATGCTTTATTCTTCTCTGCTGCTTGAACAGCATTGCGAATATCTTTACGACTGCCTTCACCAACTTCGCCAAGTTGGATACCTTTAGAAGATACAACAGGCATAGAATAGCCGCCATCAGGACGTGCTTGTTTGCCTGCCATATAAAGCTTTGGCGTTTCATCCAATGCATCGTTTGGCGCATAGGATTTCACTGTAGCCGCTGTTTGTGGGGCTAGAGTTTTTAACTTGTCTAAGAACTTAGGCTTAAGATAAGCCATCATGCCTTCACGACCACCTTCGCGACCAAAGCCGCTTTCACGGTAGCCACCAAAACCACAAGCGGCATCAAATTGATTGGTAGAATTTATCCAGATAACCCCCGCCTTGATACGCGGTGCTAAATCAAGGGCGACATTGATGTTCTCGCTCCAAATGCTAGCCGCTAATCCATAGCGGGTATTATTGGCAAGGGCGACTGCATCATCAGGGGTGCGAAATGCCATTGCCACCAAGATAGGGCCAAAGATTTCTTCTTGAGCCAGTGGCGAGGACGGTTCAATATCCGTGATAAGTGTGGGGGCGAGATAGCAGCCTTCACTTGGTACATCAAATTTAGGTTGCCATTTGGTGCCGCCAGTTTTTAAGCCTTCAGTTAACATTTTTTCAATGCGTTGTTTTTGTATCGGCGCAATTAGGGATCCCATATCTATGGCTTTATCCAATGGATCACCAAGACGCAATTTTGCCATCCGCTTTTTAAGTTTTTTGTAAAACCTATCTTTAATGCTTTCTTGGACTAAAAGGCGTGATCCTGCACAACAAACTTGCCCTTGATTGAACCAAATGGCATCTACAAGACCCTCAATAGCGCTGTCTAAATCGGCATCTTCAAAAACGATGAAAGGGGATTTTCCACCTAATTCTAAAGTAAGGGCTTTATCCGATTTTGCGCTCACGCGTCTAATTTCGCGTCCAACATCAGTAGAACCTGTAAAAGCTATTTTTGCAATTTTAGGATGCTTAACGAGTGCTTGTCCGGTTTCACCTTCGCCTGTTACAATATTAATTACTCCCTTTGGCACTCCTGCTAATTGACAAAGATGTGCAAAATAAAGCGCTGTTAGAGACGTAAATTCAGCGGGCTTAATGACAATGGTATTACCAGCGGCTAAAGCAGGTGCTATCTTCCACGCCATCATTAAAAGTGGGAAATTCCACGGGATAATTTGACCGACAACCCCATGGGCTTGATGATCTGGAAACTCCTCATCTAAAACTTGCGCCCAGCCAGCATGATGATAAAAATGACGGATAACGAGGGGGATATCGTTATCACGAGATTCTCGAATAGGCTTACCGTTATCCATGGTTTCAAGAACAGCTAAAGCGCGGGCGTGCTTTTGAATTATACGAGCAAGCGCATATAAAACTCTTGCGCGCTGATGACCCGATTGCGCTTGCCAAGCTTTAAAGGCTGCTTGCGCTGAATCAACAGCTAAATCGATATCTTTTGCGCTTGCAATACTCACCTTTGCCAGCGCCTTGCCTGTGGCAGGGTTCTTGCTGGTGATCAACTTTTGAGAAGGGGTTGTAAATTCCCCATTAATGAAATGACCAAATTTTCGTTTATGAGATTTTAGCCATTTATCAATATTATCGGTTGCTTCTGGGGCTGGGCCATAGGAAAATTTTTCAAATATTTCGCTCACGTTCATGTCTTTCACTCTATTCTTTTCGCTATCGCAATTAAACAAGCGGATGTTCATAACCAGCTGAATAATAGCCAGTGGCACAATGTTCTAATTGGCGTTCTAAATCATTTAATAGGCTTGATGCCCCAAAGCGGAACATCTCTGGATTGAGCCACTCAAGTCCCAATTCTTCTTTCATCATGATGAGATAAAGAAGAGCTGTTTTTGCATCGCTAATACCGCCAGCAGGTTTAAAGCCAATTTTATAACCCGTCCGCTCATAATAATCGCGTATCATCCGAACCATGGTTAGGCTAACGGGCAGGGTGGCATTACTAGCCTCTTTACCTGTGGAGGTTTTAATAAAATCAGAACCCGCCATCATGGCAACTTGTGAGGCTTTGGCGACATTCTTTAAGGTGCCTAAATCGCCAACACCCAAAATGGTTTTAAGATGAGCATCCCCACAAGCATCACGGCACTCTTTGATGAATTGATAAAGCCCTTGCCAATCATGAGAAAAAACTTGATGGCGCTCAATAACGATATCTATTTCTTTTGCACCAGCTTTAACCGAAGCTTCAATTTCCATCAATTTTGTATCTCTAGGTGCTAGCCCTGATGGGAAGCCCGTTGATACGGCTGCAACTGGAATGCTGGATCCTTGCAAGGCCTCAACGGCAGTCTCAACAAAATGATGATAAACGCAAACCGCACCAGGGCGAATGGGCAGGTTTACCGCACCTAGTGCTTCCAAGGTTTCACGACGCACTGGGTTTTTAGCCTTTGCGCAAAGTCTGCGAACGCGATCAGCTGAATCATCGCCAGAAAGTGTGGTTAAATCAATGAACGTAATAGCACGCAAAAGCCAAGCCACTTGCCATTGTTTCTTTACGCTCCGCCTTGCGCCATAGCTTGATGCACGGCGCTCAATGGCACTGCGGTTTGCAGTTACATGCTCAATGATCTCTAAATCAAGGGACATCCCTGGATTGCGTTGATCATCAGATATATTAGGATTGGACGTATTCATTTATTGATCCATTTTATATGATTTTACGACTTATATAATTCTAAAAATGTTTTGATAATTTTTTCTAACTTTGCCGCTCCTGTCCCAGCCATGGCTTTGGTGTGTTCATGGGATAGATTTTCTTCACTCATGCCAGCCGCCATATTCGTGATGTTAGAAATAGCGATACATTTAATCTTCAAATAACGCGCCATAATAACTTCTGGTACAGTGGACATACCAACAGCGTCAGTACCCCAGTTTTTAACCATTGAAATTTCAGCCTGAGTTTCAAAAGATGGGCCAGAGAACCAAGTATAAACCCCTTCGCCCAGTTTGATGCCTTGTGATGTGGCCGCAGTTTTAATCTTCGCCCTTAAATCAGCATCATAGGCATTTGAAAGATCAACAAAACGCTCATCACCTTCAACGCCAATTAGCGGATTTAATCCTGTGAAATTTATATGATCATTTAATATCATCAAATCGCCTGGTTGAAAATCAGAGTTAACTGAACCAGCTGAATTTGTAACCAAAAGAGTTTTAATGCCGAGGCCATTTAAAGTCTTGAGCGCAGGAAACATTGCTTGCGCATTGCCTGTTTCATAATAATGCGCGCGGCCACCTAAAATTGCCACCCGTACACCTTCTAAATCTCCAATAGTGAGACTGGGGTTGTGTCCTGATACGCCTGCATGAGGAAAGCCCTCTAGCTGGTCATATGAAATCACAACGGGGTTGCTCACCATCTTTGATAAATCACCAAGACCAGAGCCAAGGATAAATGCTATTTCTATAGGCTTATCACCAGCTTTTGATTTTATGCGTTCTATATTGCTTGCAATATTACTTTTAGGAGACATTTATGATCCTATCTCTTTAAATTATCGGGGCCAAATGAATGGGGTAATAGCTCTGCCAAAGTCATGGTGGCGATAATGCCAGTGTCATTGCAAATTAGAATGGGTGTCTTGGGAGCAGCAAATTCACGTATTTTTTGACGACAACCGCCACAGGGTGTCGTTAATTCTTGGCTATTGGCATAAACTGCAATGGCTTTAATGGTGGTTTTACCTTGTTGTACCATTTGCGCTATGGCAGATGCTTCTGCACATAAGCCTTCGGGATAGGCGGCATTTTCAACATTGCAGCCCATGTAAATTTCATAATCAGCACTTAAAACCGCAGCACCTACATGAAACTGGGAGTAGGGTGCATAGGCGGTTTGTGCAGCCTTTTGTGCATTGCTAAAAAGTGCCTCGCCGTATTTTTCAATGATCTCGCTCATCATGCCGCCCCCAGCTTTTTCAGTAGTTCTGATGCTAGGGATTCATCGATTAAAAGGTCTTTGATAATGCCTGTCTTTAGGCAAGCCAAAAGTGCATCAGCTTTTGATTTACCGGCAGCGATAACCACAACATGTTTATTTTTAATTTTCTCTAATGCAAATGTCACCGCATGATCTGCAAATCCCTCACGGTAAATTTCGCCAGATTGTGTAATGAAATGCCCCATGAGGTCAGCAACCACATTGTTTTCTTCCAAGTGTTTGCGTTCATCATCGTTCATCATGCCAAATTGCATCAAATGACCATCTTTGATTAAGGAGCCAAGACCTAAAAGATAAAGCTCTGCATCTTGCGCCTTTGATAGTAATTCTTGAATACCTTTTTGGTTCAAGAAAATCTCTTTCTCCTGAAAAGTCTCAGCAAGATAGGGGACGGGCAGGAAATAACCATCACCGCCGGTACGTTCAACAAAATGCTGCACCAAATCATAGGGGTTTGCGGAAAGTTTTCGCGTTAAAGAACCAGTTACTGACATAATATTCATATCAGGGCGCTTAATGGTTGGCATTGATAAAACTGCCGCTTTTAATGTGCGACCCATGCCAACGCGAACTTTATTAAT
>CAKMZG010000112.1:0-1746 GCA_929200335.1 uncultured Alphaproteobacteria bacterium
GACTACGGTTGATGAGCAAGTGAAATCCATCCTTGCTGAGCGCAAAGAAAAAGCAGCTCAACAACCTTCAGTTAAAATGACTGAAGATGAAAAAGAAGCTGAAACAGTGCTGGCTGGTGAGGCTGATTTTGAATTTTCTATTTCTTATGAAGTGATCCCTGAATTTGATGTCATGGATTTCAAGAAAATCAAAATCGAACGTGACGTTGTTGATATTTCTGATAAAGAAGTTGATGAAGAAATTGAAAAATTGGGTGAAAACTCTCGTCCATTTGAAACCAAAAAAGGCAAGGCTGCTAAAGGTGATCGTGTTACCATGGATTATCTTGGTAAAATCGATGGCGAGCCATTCCAAGGTGGTGAAGATAAAGGTGCTCAATTGGTGTTGGGTTCAAATCAATTCATTCCTGGTTTTGAAGATGGCTTAAAAGGCGTTGTTGCAGGTGATGAAAAAACCATTAAGGTTAAATTTCCTGATGAATATGGTGCTGAGCATTTGGCTGGTAAGGACGCTGAATTTGACGTCACAGTACATGAGGTTGCTAAGCCCGGTAAGCTTGAGCTAAATGACGAATTTGCTAAGCAATTTGGCATGGAGTCATTTGATAAGCTTAAAGAAGCTGTTCGTGGCCAAGTTGAAAGCCAATATGGCCAAATGACACGTCAAAACGTTAAGCGTCAATTGCTGGATGCACTTGATAAAGATCATAAATTTGAACTTCCTGAGCAAATGGTTCAAGCTGAATTTGACAACATCTGGGGTCAAGTTACTGGCGATATGGAACGTGCTGGCAAATCTTTTGAAGATGAGAAGACAACAGAAGAAAAAGCTAAAAAAGAATATCAAGAGCTTGCAGAGCGTCGTGTGCGCCTTGGTCTTGTGTTAAGTAAAATTGGTGAAGACGAAAAAGTTGAAGTATCTGAGCAAGAGCTACAACAAGCGCTTTATGCTCAAGTTCAACAATACCCTGGTCAAGAAAAAGAAGTTTTTGAATTCTTCAAATCTAACCCAGAGGCTGTTGCTGGTCTTCGCGCTCCAATCTTTGAAGATAAAGTCGTTGATGTGATTCTTGAAAAGGCAAGCATTAAAGACAAAAAAGTTACTAAAGAAGAGCTGATGAAAGCTGAACATGATCATGACCATGATCACTAAAACTTCTATTTAGTTTGAAATTTTAAAGGCGAGGGTGAAAACTCTCGCCTTTTTTGTTTTTGGCTTTGTAAGTCCTATTTTACCCGTATAAACGTAAGGCCATTGCCTTGATAGCCGTCGCCAAATATAATTTTATTTTGATTTACCACATCACATGTGGCAACCATTTTGGCTTTATCGTAAAAAACATTAATTCCTATATTTTGGTCTTTTTTATCTTTTAAGAGACCGATAATTGCAGACTTATAAGATTTCGGTTTTCCCAAGAGTTTGCTGCTACATCCTTTGCCAGCACAATCAATTTTGCCATTTGGATGATAAGTCCATACTGCGCTACCACGATTTTTTTGTGAATCGAGAAATAAGCGTTTCCATGTACCAGAAACAGTGCTGGGAGTACATTGAACGCCTCCTTTTTCTGGCTTGTACTTAATTTTTAAAGCTACAGCCATCTCTTCAGTAGTAAGTTTTTTCTTTTTAACCGGCGTGCAAGCAGATAAGCAGATAAGTGCTAAAATACCTGCATATTTTATTGTTTGATTTTTCATATTTTCCCCATGAAGCTTTGTTATTTTAATATTTATTAATTTTTA
>CAKMZG010000112.1:1756-7931 GCA_929200335.1 uncultured Alphaproteobacteria bacterium
ATATTGTAGAACAGAAGTCATATATAGAGATTTAAAAAATATGTCTGAACTTATTTAATTGTTAATATCATTCCAAAGTTGCATTGTCATAGGAATAATTTTGCTTAACTTTAATCATATTGATTAGTTTAGTATTTTTTAATGATATTTTTAATGTTTTTGGCACTATATCGTAATAATAGCTGATTTGACCTTTAAACCTAGCTGCGCTTATCCTATTTTAAAGGTTCACAAAGATTCGGATTTTGCAGTGCAATTTCCAACCAACAGCTAAAAGATATATTTTGAAAGGCGTTTTATGAAGGATCCAATTGAAACCTATATGAATTTGGTACCCATGGTTGTGGAGCAAACCAACCGTGGTGAGCGCGCCTATGATATTTTTTCACGATTGCTTAAAGAGCGTGTAATTTTCATCACTGGGCCAATTGAAGATGGTATGTCTACTTTGATTTGTGCGCAATTACTTTATTTAGAAGCGGAAAATCCTAAGAAAGAGATCTCGCTTTATATTAATTCACCCGGTGGCGTAGTAACATCTGGTATGGCGATTTATGATACCATGCAATTTATTAAGCCAGCAGTGACAACCCTTTGCATGGGGCAGGCAGCCTCTATGGGGTCATTGCTGTTATGTGCTGGTGATAAGGATATGCGTTTTGCGCTTCCTAATGCGCGTATCATGGTGCACCAACCTTCTGGCGGGTATCAAGGTCAGGCATCAGATATTGAGCGCCATGCACAAGACATTATCAAACTGAAGAAGCGCTTGAATGAAGTATACGTTAAGCATACAGGTCAAAAATATGCCATGATCGAGAAAACTTTGGATCGTGATCATTTTATGACTGCTGACGAAGCTAAGGACTTTGGCCTTATTGATAATGTTATTGATAAGCGCATTGCACTTGAATCAGCTAATGATGAATAATAATAATGAAATTGATTTAATGAGCCTAGGGCTTGTCAAATCAAAGGAATGAGTTAATTTAATTAAAAACTAATGAAATTAGGTGCTAATTAAATTAGTTGGGGTGATGCGCTGGATTTATACCAATCCAGCATCGCCGGATCATGAGAGATTTAATCTGTGATCTTTAACGATGCATTAAACCGTATTGGCTATGCTAATGAGGTTTTAAATAGATAGATGGATATGAAATGAGTAAAGTTACAGGCAATGGCTCCGGCGGTTCTAACGGTGCAGGCGATAGCAACAATACCCTATATTGCTCGTTTTGCGGGAAAAGCCAGCACGAGGTTCGTAAACTGATTGCTGGGCCTTCTGTTTTCGTATGTGATGAATGCGTTGAACTTTGCATGGATATTATTCGCGAAGAAAACAAATCATCAATTGTGAAATCTGATAATGATGTGCCACGTCCACAAGAGATTTTAGATGTCTTAGATGATTATGTGATCGGCCAACCACGCGCTAAGCGGGTTTTATCCGTTGCGGTTCACAATCACTATAAGCGCCTTGATCATGCTGGTAAGGATGGCGATGTTGAGCTTTCAAAATCAAACATCTTACTGGTTGGCCCTACTGGGTGTGGTAAAACCTTATTAGCTCAGACCCTTGCACGTATTATTGACGTCCCATTCACTATGGCAGATGCCACCACATTAACCGAAGCGGGGTATGTGGGGGAGGATGTTGAAAATATCATCTTAAAGCTGTTGCAAGCTGCTGATTATAACGTTGAGCAAGCCCAACGCGGCATTGTTTATATCGATGAGGTGGATAAAATTACCCGTAAATCTGATAATCCATCCATTACGCGGGATGTGTCAGGTGAGGGCGTGCAGCAAGCCTTGTTGAAAATTATGGAAGGCACTGTTGCATCTGTTCCACCGCAGGGTGGCAGAAAACATCCACAACAAGAATTCTTGCAAGTGGATACAACAAATATTCTATTTATTTGTGGTGGCGCATTTGCTGGCCTTGATAAAATTATCTCAGATCGTGGTAAAGACACATCAATTGGTTTTGCTGCAAAAGTTGCTGCACCTGATGAGCGTAAAACGGGTGAGCTTTTTGCAAAATTAGAGCCTTCTGATTTGCTGCGCTTTGGCCTTATCCCTGAATTTGTAGGCCGCATTCCTGTTCTTGCGACACTTGAGGATCTGGATGAAGATGCCCTTGTTCGTATTTTGACAGAGCCAAAGAATGCGCTTGTTAAGCAATACCAACGCCTATTTGAGATGGAAGATGTAGCCCTAACTTTCCAAGAAGATAGCCTACGCGCCATTGCTAAATTGGCTATTGAGCGTCAAACAGGTGCCCGTGGTTTGCGTTCGATTTTAGAAAATATTTTATTGGATACAATGTTTGAATTGCCAAGCCTTGACGGTGTGCGTGAGGTGGTGATTGCTGAAGAAGTAATTACAGGTAATGCACGCCCATTATACATCTATGCCGATAAAGAAGGTAAAGAAGCAAGTAAAGGTAATGCAAGTGCATAATTACCTTTGAATTATGCTAAATTACTAAAATTTAATGATAAATAGCGGTCTTTTACATGGCCGCTATTTTTTTAAGTTTGAATGCGATATGATTATTCTGTAGAAGAGCTAAATAAACATATATTTTAACACCCTATTTTAGGCATAACTCAATAATGATAAAAATCTTGAGCAAGATAAAAATTTTCAAAAATAAAGAGAATCTTGATTTGATTTTACGATTGCTGCGCGAAAATTTTGCGCTGCATCGTAAAGGCTATATTATTGCAATTCTAGCCATGATTGTTGTTGCCATCATGACGGCTTTAAGCGCTTACATCATGAAAGATGTTGTCAATCAATTGGTAACAGAGCGCAATATGCAGAAGATCTATCTTATTGCAGCAATTGTGATGGGAATATTCTTCATAAAGGGCTTAGCCTCATATGTTCAGGGCTATTGGATGGGGCGTGTTGGTAACTCCATCGTTGCTCGCCAACAGGAAAAAATTTACGACCGTGTAATTCAGCATGGCCTAGAATTTTATAACGAATTTAATTCTGGTGAATTGGTTACTCGCATCACTCATAATGCTCAAGCCGTGCGTAATGTGCTTAACTTGGTGGTGACTGCATTCATGCGTGATCTCTTCACATTAATAGGCCTTGTCTTTGTTATGGTATGGCAACAACCTTTAATTTCCATTGTTTCCTGCATTTTTGCACCCATCGCCATTTTAGCAGTAAACCGCCTTGTAAAACGGGTTAAATCCATAGCTAAAAAGGAGTTCTTATCTCTGAGTGAAATGATTACGACCTTACAAGAAACATCAACGGGTGTGCGCATTATTAAGGCATTTGGCCTTGAGAGTTATATGCGTGATAGAATGCAAGAGGCTGTTCAAGGGGTGGAAGATAAGGCCAATAAGATCGCATATCTTTCTGCCAGAACCAGCCCGATTATGGAAACCTTTGGCGGTGTGAGCATTGGTATCTTTATCATTGTTGGTGGCACTTTGGTTGTTCAATATGGTTATAATCAAGGTGAGCTGATGTCGTTTCTTACAGCTCTCCTATTGGCTTATGAGCCAGCAAAACGTTTGGCGCGCCTACAAATTGGCCTTGAAAATGGCATGGTTGGGGTCAAGTTAATGTTTGACCTGTTAGACCGCCCTATAACCATTACTGAAAAGCAGGATGCAAAAGATAAGGGGCGGGCAAAGGGTGCTATTGATTTTCAAAAGGTTAAATTTGCTTACCGTGATGGTGAAACCGTTATAAGCGATTTGGAATTAAGTTTGAAGCCTGGCGAAATCACCGCGCTAGTAGGACCTTCTGGCGGCGGTAAATCTACCATAATGAATTTAATCCTACGTCTTTATGAACCCCAAGAGGGAACCATCTCTCTTGATGGCACGCCAATTAATGATTTGTCGTTAGCTGGGCTTCGCAGAAACTTAGCCTATGTTAGCCAAGATACGTTTTTATTTGCGGGCACTATTAAAGAAAATATCCAAATGGGTAATCTTCAGGCCAGTCAATCGGATATTGAAGAGGCTGCTAAAGCTGCAAATGCCCATGAATTCATTATGAGATTGCCCAATGGTTATGATGCCGATATTGGGGAGAATGGCGCGGAACTCTCAGGTGGACAAAAGCAACGTATCGCCATTGCGCGCGCGCTTTTAAAAGATGCGCCTATAATTTTGTTGGATGAGGCCACTTCTGCATTGGATACAGAATCAGAAGCCAAGGTAAAGCAAGCTTTTGACCGTCTGCTGAAAGGCCGTACGGGCTTGGTTATTGCTCACCGTTTATCGACTATTCAATCTGCAGATAAGATTTGTGTTGTTAAAGCTGGGCAAATTGTAGAGCAGGGCACTCACGAAGGTCTATTGGCCAATAAGGCGCTCTATTATGATCTCTATAATATGCAATTTAGAGATAGTGGATCACTTGCTAATTAAACCTAAATGTTAAAATTTTAAACTAATCTATTGGCAAAATTTATTCCGCCATGGTATAAATTTTTATGATGTTTGATGTAAGAAAAAACAACAGTCTTATTGTGTTAAAAAACATTAATATGATTGCGAAACAAAGTTCTGTTTCGCGACACAAAAATTTACTGCGCCTTTGCGCGCGTATTGGTTATTCGCCACCTCAAGCCATTCATTTATAAATTTACACAAATGAAATTGCCAATAAACATTAAAATATCAGTATAATATACTGTTTTATTGGCTTAATTTAATTTTTCACTAATGGTGAGTATCTATGAAATAGAAAGATTTTAAAATGGCTTATAAGAATTTTACCACAGAACAGCTTCAAGCAATTGATAATAAACACCACATCCACCCTTTTACTGATAGTAAAGAATTACGTGCAGAAAGCGCTATGATCGTTACTAAATGTGATGGCCCTTACGTTTATACCTCGGAAGGTAAGGAGATTTTAGATGGCATGGCTGGCCTTTGGTGTTGTAACCTTGGTTATGGTCGTGAAGATTTGGCCAAGGCAGCTTATGATCAGTTGGTTGAAATGCCTTATTATAATACGTTTTTTAAAAGCACCACGGCACCTGCTGTATTGCTGGCTGAGCGTATTGCTAACTTGGCACCAGATCACATGAATGAAGTGTTTTTTGGATCATCAGGCTCAGAATCAAATGATACGGTAATTCGTATGGTTCGACTTTTCTGGGAACTTGAGGGGCAGCCTGAGAAAAATGTGATCATTTCGCGCACAAATGCTTATCACGGCTCAACGGTTGCTGCTGTTTCTATGGGCGGCATGAACGCAATGCGCGATCAAGTGAAACCATTGTTACCTAATCATGATCATGCAATGAACCCTTATTTCTTTGGGGAATCTGAAGAAGGTGAAACTGAAGAAGAGTTTGGCATTCGTGCAGCAAAAGATGTTGAAGATCGTATTTTAGCTCATGGTGCTGACAAAGTTGCAGCATTCATTGGTGAGCCTATTCAAGGGGCTGGTGGGGTTAAGATTCCACCAAAAAACTATTGGGCAGAAGTTCAACGCATCTGCGAAAAATATGATGTTCTTTTATTAGCTGATGAAGTGATTACTGGTTTTGGCCGCACAGGTGAATGGTTTGCTTGCCAAAGCATGGGCTTTAAACCGGATACCATTACTTTTGCTAAGGGAGTGACTTCTGGTTATCAAGCATTATCTGGTGTGATTGTTGGTGATCGCATTGCAAAAGTTTTAGCTGAAAAAGCCGGTGAATTTATTCACGGTTATACTTATTCTGGCCATCCTGTATCTTGCGCCGTTGCTCTTGCTAATATCGATGCTATTGAAAAAGAGGGCTTGATTGACCGCGTTCGCGACGAAACAGGGCCCTATTTGCTAGAGCAATTGAAAAAACGTATTTCCCCTCTACCAATTGTTGGTGAAGTTCGTGGCTATGGTTTAGTCTGCGCCATTGAATTGGTAAAAGATAAGGCAACTAATGAACGCTTTGAGAGTGAAAAAGGCGCACCAATGTTGGTTCGTAATCATAGTGTCGATAATGGCCTGATGATGCGGGCAACTGGGGATACTATGATCATGTCACCGCCTTTAACTTGGACAAAAGAGACTATTGATATTGCTATAGATCGTGCTGAAGCTGCTATCAAAGCAGCAGCAGAAGAATTATTGTAATTTCTAGTGCGTGTAGCGTTTAGGTGGTTGAACCTAAACGAGAACTATTCGCACAAAT
>CAKMZG010000113.1:0-2881 GCA_929200335.1 uncultured Alphaproteobacteria bacterium
GCCAAATTGCTCATTGTTTTGACCAAATCGCCTATCAAAAAATTTACGTAAAGGATGATTTTCCGGCAAATCTTCAAAACCGGATGGCGCTCTTCTCAGCTTCTTTAGTCGTCTATTTGCACGATCTTGAATTTCAACCTGAACACTAACAACTGCAGGAGATACTTTTTCAACCACATCAGCAAAACTTGGCACCTGAGGGGCTTGCAATTTCACAGCCTCAGCCATAGCAGCTTTGGGTTGCAAGGCTAAAGTGCCCAATGCGCCAATTCCAATTAAAGCAACAACAGCTACACCTGATAACAATGTTTTATTATTAATTTGCATGACAATCTCCATCACATTTACAAAATTGATTATGCCTAACAGCAGGCAACATCTTCAATTGAAATAAATATGGGGGAGAGTTATTGCCAAAAAATGGCCATAAAATTAAATCTTGGTAAGGTTTGAAAATATAATTGCATTCAATGCAACTGAAAATTATTCAGACAGTAGTTTTTTTAATGCTTCTTCTTCTTCTTTTGAAAGCTCTGCTTTTTCTTCTTGTGGTTTTTTGCGCAAAAACATGAATAAGCCAATGATGCCTAAGAATAACGCTAGGATTGGCAAACCCCAAAGCAATAGGGTATTTGATTTTAGTCGCGGTTGAAGCAAAATGAATTCACCGTATTTTGAAACCAGAAAATCATAAATCTCCTGATTGCTTTTGCCTTCCACTAATTTTTCACGAATTAAAATACGTAGATCACGGGCAACTTCTGCTTCAGAATCGTCAATGCTTTGGTTTTGGCAAACCATGCAGCGTACCTTAGCAGAAATTTCGCGCGCCCTATCCTCAAGTTTAACATCTTCCAAGATCTCATCTGGATTTGCCCCATGAGCTACAAATCCAACCATTAAAAAACAGAGTAATATAAATGAAGATAGAAGATATTTAATCTTTTGCATCGGTAATATCTTCCTTTTTCTGCTTTGCTAGTTTTGGCACAGCATAGCGGTAACGGCGGTCAACCAATGAAAAACATCCGCCAAGAACCATGAATATGGTGCCAATCCAAATCAAGCTGATTAATGGTTTCCACCATATCCGGACAATCATTCCGCCTTGATCTTCACGCTCACCTAAAGCAATATAAAGTTGCGAAAAGCCAGCATGATAAATAGCAGATTCTGATGTGGGTGATTTACGCGTCGTATAAAAACGCTTGCTCGGCGCCATCTCAGTAATGACATTACCACCGCGCAAAATATCAAAACGGCTATCTTCTGATATATAATTTGCATATTGGCGCGGCACATTACCCTTATAGACAATTGTGTAACCTGAAATTTCAGCCTGTTGACCTGGTTTCATAACAACGATGTTTTCTTGCTCATAAGCTGTCACACTAACAATACCCAGCAAGGTTACACCTAATCCGAAGTGAGCAAAAGCCGTGCCCCACATTGACCCCGGTAATTTAAACAATCGCTGCACTGCTTTCCCTAATGGCACATTAAAGAATCCCGCGCGCAATTGTAATTCAGCAAAAGCTCCAACCATTGCCCAAATGGCCAGACCAAGGCCAAGAGGAGCTAGCCATGGGCCATCATATAAAAAACCATAGGCTATTGCAGTCGCGCAAATTACAAACAAAGACAATGCAAAAACCCTTTGGAATACACCAACGATATCACCACGTTTCCATGCCAATAATGGCCCCAATGGCATGACTAATATAACTGGCAACATCAAAAGCCCGAAGGTAGGATTAAAATAAGGCGCGCCTACTGAAATTTTATCACCCGTTAAAGCTTCTAAAATGAGAGGATATAATGTGCCTGATAGAACTGAGATCGTTGCCGTTGTCAGCATCAAATTATTAAACACCAATGCCCCTTCACGAGAGATAGGAGCAAATATGCCACCGGCTTGCAATTGGTTTGAGCGTAAAGCGAATAAGAACAACGATCCACCAATAAAGAAAACTAAAATGGCGAGAATGAACAAACCTCGCTCTGGATCGGTTGCAAAAGCATGAACTGAAGTTAAAACCCCAGAACGCACCAAAAATGTCCCGAGCAATGATAATGAAAAGGTGATAATGGCTAGCAATACCGTCCAAATTTTCAAGGCAGAGCGTTTTTCCATAACTAAAGCAGAATGTAATAATGCAGTACCAGACAGCCAAGGCATGAATGATGCGTTTTCTACGGGATCCCAGAACCACCAACCGCCCCAGCCAAGTTCATAATAGGCCCAATATGAGCCCATTGCGATACCAGCGGTTAAAAACACCCAAGCCAATAGTGTCCAAGGACGCACCCACCTTGCCCAAGCAGCATCTAATTTACCATCAATTAGCGCTGCAACGGCAAATGCAAAGGTAAGCGAGAACCCAACATAGCCCACATATAATAATGGGGGATGAATGGCGAGGCCAATATCTTGTAAAATTGGGTTAAGGTCTTCACCTTCAAAAGGCACATTGACCAACCGCTCAAAGGGATTAGAGGTTAACAGAATAAATAAAAGGAAAAGCGCTAAGACCCACGCTTGAACACCCAAAACATTGGCGCGTAATTTTAAAGGCAGACTTTTGCCGAAAAGAGCAACCAATCCCGCAAAAATTGCTAAAATCAAAACCCATAATAACATTGAACCTTCATGATTGCCCCATGTACCAGTTGCACGATATAAGATGGGTTGAAGCGAATGAGAATTCTCCCATACGTTCTTTACTGAAAAATCAGAGGTTACATAGGCGTACATCAATGTGAAGAAAGAGAAACTGATTAGTAATAGTGTAATAGGCGCATTAATAAGTGCCGTACCCATTAAACGGCTATCGCCTTTATAAGCACCAATCATAGGAACAATAGCCTGCACACATGAAAG
>CAKMZG010000113.1:2891-7867 GCA_929200335.1 uncultured Alphaproteobacteria bacterium
AAAGTGCGAGACTGAGGATAAGCGCAAAATGTGCTGCTTCAATAAACATGCATTTCCTTCAATTATCTTACGAATACTAAACGTCTATTAAAGACTATTCGTTCTCGCCTTGCCAAACGCCCTTTTCTTTCAAGCTCTCAGCTACTTCTTTAGAGATATAATTCTCATCATGTTTTGCTAACACAGTACTTGCTATGAATATGCCTTGCTCATCTAAAGCACCCTCAACAACCACACCTTGGCCTTCGCGAAACAGATCAGGCAAAATGCCAATATAGCGCACTTGCAATTTTTCTTGTGTGTCAGTTACATTAAATTGCACTAAGCCAGCTTCACCACGCTTCACACTATCTTCTTCAACCAATCCACCAATTCTGATTTTCTGGCCTGCCTTAGCTTTATGTTCCAAATTAATATCACTGGGATCATAAAAATATATTATTTTTTCGCTCAAGGCTGTTAAAATCAGCACTAGGGCTAATGCAAGCACGGCACCTATGCCGATAATAAATGTAAAGCGTCTTTGTTTACGGGTCATTTCTTACTCATTGATTGTATCAATTGCTCTATTTGCGCAAGTTCATCTGCCTGATCTTTATATTGCAAACGGGCATCTTTAACTGCAATATCATAAGCCGCTTGATTGCCCAAGACTTTATAAGAACGGATTAAACGTAACCAGCCTTCAATATCATCTGGATCATCCTTCAAACGATCTGCCAAACCTTGTACCATAGCCAATACTTGTTTGTTTTGACTAATATCAGGTTTTTTAGATGTATTAGCGCCTGCCGTCTGCTGTTGTTCACCAATATTTTCATTATTTTCTATTGCATCAACATATTGCTTAACTATAGGGCGCCACGGGGCATCTGCTGGAGATGTCTCTAATATTCTATTAAATTTGACCAATGCACTATCACGGTCACCCTGCTGAAAATCTGCAAGCGCCAAATAAAATTGTGGTTTAATAATAGATGAATCAAGCTTCATAGCACGTTCAAATAATTGCTTAGCTTCAGCTGTTACTACTCTACCTGCCTGGATAAAACTAATTTCCCCAAGTTCTGCCACAGGCCCCGCAGCTTCTGGCTCAGCAGCCATAACAGTACGATAAGCATAAATAGCATCATCAATACGGCCTAATCGACGATAAATTGGCGCTAGCACTTTCCACCCACGAATATCATTAGGATTTTTTGCTATCCGCGCTTCAGCACGTGCTATCAATTGCTCTAAAGACTGCTCCTGAATTGGTGCATTTTGCCTTGCTGTCAAAGGCATATCTTCACGATCGGGAGATCCCAGTTGCCAATACATAGCAAAACTGCCAACCCCAATGAATAGAATTGAAAAGGCTAGGATCAAATTTGTTTGGAAACTTGAAAACTCTTGAGCCTTTTTTTGACCTCTATTGGATTGAATAAAATGACGCGCCAACTCGGTTTCAGCAATAGCAAGTGCTTTTTTTGAAATTTTGCCGTTTTCAAAATCGGCCTCTAGGGCTTCTTTCTGCTGCAAATAAAGCATTTGATCGGAATTTTCAGACGCAGATTCTACTACTTTGCTTTTAAGCGCAAAGAATATCATTGCACCAGAGCAAGCTGTAACCATTAAAGCTGTAAAAATCCAAAAAACCATACCAAATACATTAGCAAATCTATACGGCAATCATAAGGCGCAAATTAGCGCAGGCTGCAAGTTTATTCCAAGCCACGCCACAGTCCTTTTTGATCACTACATGCAGTACCACTTGCCCTCTTTTCAATGCCATTGACTAATAGAATATGCTGGTAACGACGGCAATCTTGTTCACCAATTCTATAAGGTTGTCCTGCAGTGATTAGACCTGAATTGCCACTCTTTGGGTTTTGCCATTGCTCAGCAACACCTGGTTGCGCATATTTTAAAGTGCTTAACTCTGCTCCAACGGCTAATTTAATATCTTGTTGTGTAAGCCCATTGCTCAATTTAGTTGCCGCCAAGGCATTTACAAAAGGAATGCCAGAAACAGCAACCTTTGGTGCTGTTTGCATACAACTCGTAAGCAACAATATAGCTAGAAATCCAAAACAGTTCTTCAACAGCCTATATCCTATAAATTCATCTTCTAAATTCTATTTATAGATTATGCTTTAATAAATCCAGACAAAACTATACTCACATTCAAACCACTTGGTTTTCCACGAGTAAATTCTATAGTTCCACCGTAAGATTCAACTATATCTTTGACAATAGATAGGCCTAAGCCTGAACCTGGCTTAGTTTCATCTAAACGTTCACCCCGCTTTAGAACTTTACTAATTTCATCATCCGATAAGCCAATGCCATCATCTTTAATTTGTAAGAGAACCTGGCCGCCTTTTATGTCTTTTTTACCTTCAGATAAGAGTTCTGCATAAATGGTTATTTTATCACGGGCAAATTTAGCTGCATTTTCAATTAAATTCCCAATGAGTTCTTCTAAATCCTGTTGCTCGCCCCTAAATATTAATCCTGATTCAGGTGAAATTGATAACTCAAACTCAAGCTCAGGGTTAAGCCTCTCCATGACACGCACCAAACGCTCTAATGTTTGGGCAATATCACATTGCGCTGAAAAATTTTCTCTTTGAGCGGAAATTCTAGCACGATCCAAATAGTATTGGATCTGCTCTTGCATGCGGTTTGCTTGTTCATTAACCTTATTAGCAAGTGGTGATTTTACTCCACGTGCCTCATTTAACAAAACAGATAAAGGCGTTTTTAATGCATGAGCAAGATTGCCCACATGGGTGCGTGAGCGCTCAACAATTTTAGCATTTTCAGTAATCAGCAAATTCGTTGAATTTACCAATGGTTCAATTTCTGAAGGGAAATCACCACTCAATTGCTCTTCTTCGCCATTTAGAATTTTATCAAATGCCATAGGCACTTGCTTAAGAGGTCGCAAACCAAGCCACACTATTAGTATGGTTGAAATTAAAGAAGCCAATGCCAGAATACCCAATATGATATAACTGACAAAGCGATAATCATTAACCTGTGCCTCTAATTCATTAGCATTACTGGTTATCACCACATGGTAGAGTTTCTCACCTTCATCAAGGTATAATTTTCGCTCCACAGCAATTAATTTTTGATTATTTAATCCGTTAAACGTATAATCACGGTAAAATTCAACATCAAATAAAACTTCATCATCGCTTGGGAATACAAGCTTTTTATCGGCAAGCGAACCCGAGCTGATAGGTGCCCCATCGCTTTCTAACGCAGGGAAAACAACCCAATACCAACCAGAATAAAGCTCTTTAAAGCGCGAATCACCTAAATCAACAGAACTCGCTAAGGCACCATTAGTATTAACATTTGTATTGGAAATTACCTGATAAAGATGGGCATCGAGTAACTCATTTAAAGTATCTCGGGCAGCATATTTATAGAGTTCGCCCATAAAATAAGCCACACAAATCAATGAAATCAGCGACCAAAAAGCTGAAAGCAATATAATGCGAAGGGAAAGTGATTTAAGCCGCATCATTCATCGCCTGTATGCGATATCCCATCCCTCTTACGGTCTCAATGATATCAAGCTTAAGCTTCTTACGCAGACGCCCGACAAAAACTTCGATAGTATTTGAATCTCTATCAAAATCCTGATCATAAAGATGTTCTACCAATTCTGTACGGGAAATCACCTTACCTTGATGGTGCAGGAGATATGAGAGCAATCTAAATTCGTGGGAGGTTAATTTTATCACCGCCCCATCAACAGTCACTTTTGATTGCTTGGTGTCAAGTCGCAAGGCTCCCCATTCAATTTCGCTGCTGGCAATACCTGCAGATCTACGAATGAGTGCACGAATGCGTGCTAGGACTTCTTCCACATGAAACGGCTTGGTGACATAATCATCAGCACCTGCATCAATGCCAGCTACTTTTTCACTCCAGCGATCACGAGCAGTCAACAAAAGCACAGGCATCTTTCGGCCATCACGACGCCAATTTTCTAAAATACTAATGCCATCCATCAAAGGCAGCCCAATATCTAAGATAACTGCATCATAGGGTTCAGTATCACCTAAAAAGTGGCCTTCTTCACCATCATATGCCTTATCCACCACATAGCCAGCGTCTGTTAATGCTTCAACCAACTGAGCATTTAAGTCTTTATCATCTTCAACAATCAAAATACGCATAGCTACTCCAACTCAATCACAGTCAATACAACTATAACACTATTGCTTGACTTGGAAACGCTTTTTACGCGGTGGGTTACCATTTTTGCCAGGCACTAGAATATCAATAACGCAGACGGACGCACCTTCTTGATTAGCAGATTTAATGCTTAATATTTTACCATTATGCTCTTTTTGTAGATTAGCGGCTTTATCAGCACAAGAATCTGCTGCAAAAACGATGGGAATAAACATTAATTGCAGCAAGCTACACAAAACCGGTAAAATTAATAATTTATGTCTCATAACATCTCCAAATCTATCTGTTATTGCATTCTTAGCAAAACTTACCTGAATAAAACATGAATGGACTATAAAGACAATTTAGTCACCGCTTTTAAGCGCCCATAAATAGCAAGTGCAGAGCCAAGTAAAGCTGCCCCATTTAAGAATAAATCAATCAACTGTTGCTGGATATTGCCATCAATTAAAATACCAAATTGTCCTGCAATAATAGCCAAAACAGTTATAAATCCACCCCAGACGGTCTTTGACTGATACCATGGCTTTTGTAAAATCATTGTAGTCTCCTTTAATTTAAATATGAATAAAATGTCCAGCTGCTGAGCCAAACCCAAATTTTGAGCTATATTGGGCTATTTTTAAATGGATGCTTGAACCCGCGCCAAATCCATCCGATGCACGATCTGAATGCAAATATCGAAAAGAAGGTGTTGATGCTTCTATTGTGCGCTTCTTGGTGGCGCCATCATAAACCTCAATGCGATAGCGTTCGCTGGTTTCATTTAACTGCACATC
>CAKMZG010000114.1:0-3470 GCA_929200335.1 uncultured Alphaproteobacteria bacterium
ACAATATTTCTTGTTGGTCACAAAATCGTCGTGCTGTAACTGTTCTTAACGGTGCTAATGGCTCTTAAGCCCCAATAATTTTGACCTATTTGGTTTAAGGCAGTATCTTATTTTAGATGCTGCCTTTTTTATGCCATTTGTGAATAGAATAATTATATATAGCATGTCACCCAAAAGTGGGTGTCGGTTTTGGGTAACATGCAACAACAAAGGTATTGAGCGCATTTATGAATTTATATATAAATGATGCGCTCTAGCGTTTAGCTATTAAGTAGATTCACTTAAATGAGAACTATTAGCGCAAATTAAAGAATTTTGAGCGGCGTTTTGAATTCATATAAACGCATCAAGCTCTAATTGAAAATTGATGAGAATAATTGTTTCAGCTCTATTATCTTATATTGATGATGAAAGGAAAATTGATGAAAATGAGTTTACCAAAACTTACAGGCAGCATGCTGGCCTTTGCCCTAACCATGGCACCTCTTAGTCTACATGCTAATGATTGGCTAAAACCCCACGCCACCGGAACCCAACAGCCTATTTTAATACAAAATAGCGATGCACGAATGATGGTTGAAATGGATCAACTACGTGAACAAGTGCGTTCTTTAAATGGCCGTGTAGAAGAGCTGACCTTCCAATTGTTACAAATGCAAGAGCAAGTACGCAAAATGCAGGAAGACAATGAGTTTCGTTTTCAAGAGTTAGAAGAAAAAGAATCCAGCCTTAAAACGGATCAGAGCAATATCCTTGCCAATGCTCCAATTGAGGATGACTTGCTGGGAAAGCAACAACCGTCTGAGCGTAAGGAAACACGTTCAGACGGCGAAACCAATCAAATTACTGAAAAAAAGCCCATTGGCAATCGAATATTTGATAAAGCTGGTCGGTTGATAAAGGGCTTCCTCAAAAAGCCCTTAGAGCATCAATATAGAGGTGATCTTGGTGATTATAGCGATCGTCTTGGCCTCATATTACAAAAAGATGATCCTGTAATTTTGTACAAATTTGGCAGGGATCAACTGGAATTTGGTGATTATATTCTAGCAGCGGAGACCTTCAATGTCTTTTTGGGTAAATATCAAAAGCATCAATTAAGTCCTGATGCCTTATATTGGCTAGGCAACAGCTATCTCTTACAAGAAGAATTTGAAAAATCAGCTGAAATATTTTTGCGCTATTATCGCCAATACCCAGAAACTGATTTAGCCCCAGAGACTTTACTAAACCTTGGCATCACCATGGCAGGGTTAGAGCAACGGGAATTGGCTTGTGCAACATTTGCAGAAGTACCTGTGCAATATCCCGAGATCACAGCCGATATAAAACGGAAATTGCAACGGCAGCAAAAAGGCGCTAATTGTTCCTAATGAATGCCATTGATAATTTATTCCCATTGTTAGAACCCTTTAGCCGCGAGGGGACAATCGCTATTGCTGTTTCAGGTGGTAGTGATTCTTTAGCATTGTTGGTTTTATTGCATGAATGGCAAAAAAGAATATCCCGCGCCCCTCAACTCATTGCCTTAACTGTTGACCATGGTTTAAGAGATGCCGCAAAAAATGAAACTGCCTATGTCAGCACTCTTTGTGCCGACCTAAATATTCCACATCATATTTTGCATTGGCATCATGAAAACAACACTAAGCCCATTTCCGCAGTAGCAGAAAAAGCCCGTGAAGCCAGATATACGCTTTTAGCAAAGCAAGCGAAACAAGAAGGCGCTAGCTATGTATTTCTGGCTCATACGCAAAATGATCAGGCGGAAACTGTCTTAATGCGCGCCCTGCATCGCAGTCAGACCACAGATGCAGGCTCTAAATATTCTAAAATGGGCAGTGGGTTTCGTGGATTAGCGGCCATGGCTTCAAGCGTCGAACATCAAAGCGGCATAAAATTTGCAAGGCCATTGTTGAGCCAAGACCGTGAACAGCTCCGTAATATTTTAAGAACAAAATCCATCAAATGGATCGATGACCCAACCAATAAAAACCTTACCCTTGAGCGGCCACGAATTAGGGCTTATTTAGAAGATCCTATGACCCCCTTCTCAATTTCCATCTTAAGTAAATTTGCCGAAAATATGGCAAAATGGCGTGAGGATGCTGCAAAGCGTAGCGCATCTCATATTTTGCAATGGGTTAAACCTGCAATCCATAATAACACCATCAAGAAAGGTGTTTTGAACATGGGACATGATTTTTTTAATCATGCACCCCTATCTATTCAACTCTTATCCTTACGGGCATTGATTTCTACCATTGGCGGAACGCCCTATTTACCACCCGTTGAATCTAGCCAAAGACTATTATTCGATTTAACCAATGATAATTTTACGGGCGCAAGTCTTGGTGGGGCTATCTTAAAACCTAGAGATGGCAATAAACATATTGAGCTTTGGCGAGAACATAGAAATATTGAGGCACAGACGCTACCTTTAAAAATCAAGGAGTGTATATGGGATGGGCGGTTCATCTGTAAAATCACACCGCCAGCAACTCAAATCTTCCCTACCGATGAAATTGAAATCCGCGCCTTAGGCCATGAAGGCATAGAGCACATTAAAGAACATAATGCCAATTTTTTATTGGATCAGAAGCAGCATCAAATTTTAGGTCACCCTGCAATTTGGCATAAAAACAAGCTTATTCACCTACCCATGACGACCACTAATTTTATACAGAACAGTCATAGTGAAGAATTATCGCAAAAATTATATTTTGAACCCTATATACCAGCCTTTGAACGGTTTAAAAATCCATTGGATGCACCTTTGCGTAAAGCCTTAAAATCTCTCGTGCTAAAGCTCTATAAATAAAACAAAATTAACTTTAACTAAAAGGCTGAAAACAAATCACGGCTTAACCCTTGTCACGAGGGCTCTCAGACCCTATCTTGCACTAATAGAGCTTAACTAAAAAGTTAGCTCATTTATACCAATCAACAGGGCTTGCTAGGATCAAAATATGAACCCTCAATTAAAGAATTTTGCACTTTGGGCACTTATCGCTCTTTTGGTGATCGCATTATTTAATATGTTTCAGTCACCATCCAATTCAATAAAGGGAAATGAAATCCCTTATTCAGAGTTTTTAGAGGATGTGGATAATTCACGCGTTAAATCTGTCACCATAGCAGGCGATAACATCAGTGGTGTTTATAACGACAAAGCCACAGGCTTTAAAACCTACAATCCTGGTGATGCCGATTTAGTTGATCGCTTAGAGGCAAAGAATGTCTTAATCAATGCACGTCCTGAGGATACTGGCAACTCTATTTTTGGTTATCTTTTAACATGGCTTCCAATGCTCTTGATCTTAGGGGTCTGGATATTCTTCATGCGTCAAATGCAAGGCGGTGGTAAAGGCGCTATGGGCTTTGGTAAATCAAAAGCTAAATTGCTGACCGAAGTATCAGGCCGCGTAACCTTTGATGATGTGGCAGGGGTTAATGAAGCTAAAGAAGAT
>CAKMZG010000114.1:3480-7867 GCA_929200335.1 uncultured Alphaproteobacteria bacterium
TTTTTGCGCGAACCTGCAAAATTCCAACGTCTCGGTGGTAAAATGCCTCATGGCGTATTGCTTGTTGGCCCTCCTGGCACGGGTAAAACTTTGCTTGCCCGTTCTGTTGCTGGTGAAGCGGAAGTGCCATTTTTCACCATTTCAGGTTCTGATTTTGTTGAAATGTTTGTGGGCGTTGGCGCTAGCCGTGTTCGTGACATGTTTGAACAAGGCAAGAAAAACGCTCCTTGCATCATCTTTATCGATGAGATTGATGCCGTTGGCCGCCATCGCGGCGCTGGCCTTGGTGGCGGTAATGATGAGCGTGAGCAAACTTTAAACCAGCTTCTCGTTGAGATGGATGGCTTTGAAACCAATGAGGGCATCATTGTTATTGCTGCAACCAACCGTCCTGACGTTTTAGACCCAGCACTTTTACGCCCTGGCCGTTTTGACCGTCAAGTCACTGTGCCAAACCCAGATGTTGCTGGCCGTGAAGCCATTTTGAATGTGCATGTGCGCAATGTGCCCCTTGCACCAAATGTTGATCTTAAAACTGTTGCACGCGGCACACCGGGGTTTTCTGGTGCTGATTTAATGAACATCGTGAATGAGGCTGCACTCTTAGCAGCGCGCCGCAACAAACGTCTTGTAACCATGCAAGAGTTTGAAGATGCTAAAGATAAGATCATGATGGGTGCTGAACATCGTACCCTTGCTATGACCGAAGATGAGAAAAAGAAAACGGCCTATCACGAAGCAGGACACGCTATTGTTGCCCTTCATGTGCCAGCCAGTGATCCCATCCATAAAGCAACTATCATTCCACGCGGACGTGCACTGGGCATGGTTATGCGCTTGCCTGAAGGTGATCGCATCTCAGAAAACTATCTACAAATGACTTCTAACCTTGCAGTTGCTATGGGCGGACGTGTGGCAGAGGAGCTTATTTTTGGTAAAGATCGAGTTACCTCTGGTGCATCCAGCGATATTCAAATGGCTACAAAAGTTGCGCGCAATATGGTTACCCAATGGGGATTTTCCGATAAATTGGGCAAGGTTGCCTATGGCGAAAATCAACAAGAGGTTTTCTTAGGTCATTCAGTTGCACAACAGAAAAATATTTCAGAAGAAACCGCGCAAATCATCGATGATGAAGTTCGTCGTCTTGTTGATGAAGGTTTTAACGAGGCCAAACGAATTTTGAAAAAGCACAAGAAGGATTTGGAAACTTTAACCCAAGGCCTATTGGAGTATGAAACCCTATCTGGTGATGAGATTAATCAACTCCTAGATGGAAAGCCACTAAAGCGTGATTCTGGTGATGACACACCACCATCTCGTGGCTCGAACATTCCTCATACAGGAAAAGGTAAAACCACCAAGGGCAAGCCAAAGGCTGGCGATGCTGGCATGGAACCTCAACCACAATAAAAGAAATTGAACCATAGGTTCAAACAAACAAAAGGGGAGCAAATTACTCCCCTTTTTTAATATCCAAACTTATAGCCATGCACCTAAAAGTAAGTGTCGGTTTTAAGTTGCATGCACTCGAACTTGATGCGTTTATATGAATTCAAAACGCCGCTCTAGATTCCTTAATTTGCGCAAATAGTTTTTGTTTAAGTGATTCACATAAACGCTACACGCACTAGCTATAGATAAAAATCTATTTTCTTAATTCATCTACTCGTTTTTGCGCAGCTTCATTCAATGGAACTTGGGGCTGATTATTGGCTACATCTAAGAGCAACTCATCACATCCTGCCTCAATACATTCAATCAACTGTTTTTGAAACACTTCAAGCTCTAGGCCAGGCTCAATCGGTGGGAAAATTTTAATGGTAATTTTACCAGGATAACGCAAAAAGCTACGGCGTGGCCAAAACAGGCCAGAGTTAACCGCAATAGGCACAACTTTACAATTCATCTGGCGATACATATGGGCAATACCATATTTATAAGCTGGCTCGCTTCCTGGCGCTTTGCGCGTACCTTCAGGATAAATAATAATCTGTCTACCCTCATTAATCGCTTCTTCAGCTTTAGCGGTCATATCACGTAGCGCAACGGAACGCTTGCCACGATTTACAGGGATCTGACCAGCTTTCTTCAAGTACCAACCAAAAAATGGGATCCACATTAACTCGCGTTTTAAAATATATGCAGGCTCATCAAACAGTGGCAGTAAAGAATAAGTATCCCAAAAGCTTTGGTGCTTTGAGGCTGCTATAAAGCCACCTTCGGGTAAATTTTCTCTGCCTATGACTTCATATTTTGTGCCCACAATAATTTTTTGAAGCCAACCGCAAAGATGGGCCCAGCGCTTTACAATGCCCCAGCCTTTTTTACGCGATCGCAAAAAGAAAACAGGTGCATGTATCACCATATATAGAAAAAGGTTAACATAGAAAACTACATTAAATATCAATGATCTGATAAATATCATGAAAAATCCATCCTCTTTTATAACTCTAACTCTTCTCTTAAGCCTCAGATGAGAAATGTCAAATTTTTTACCTAAATTTCAATATTTGCATTTTTTAAACGATTGAATTAAAAGAAACTAAATTATTACAAAGACAAATAGGCAAAATTATAACATATCATCTAAAAGTGGACGCCTATTTTGGGGATAATGATATGCAACAAAATAGGGTAGAGCGCATTTATCAATTGATAAATAAATGAAGCGTTCTAGCCTGAAACAATTGTGAGACAGGATAACCAATGGAACTAAAGACAGAAAAAATTCTTAAAATTATGAAAACAGCTCCAGTGGTGCCAGTCTTGGTTGTCGATGACATTGAAGCATCGGTAAAACTTGCTCAAGCTTTAGTAAACGGTGGACTTCCAGCAATCGAAGTAACATTACGCACCCCTACCGCCTTAGATTGCATCAAGGCAATTTCAGATCAAGTAGAGGGGGCAATAATGGGCGCCGGCACAATCATCACAGCCGATGATGTAAAAAAGGTAGAAGCTCTTAATGTGGAATTTATGGTCAGTCCCGGCATGAGCCATGAATTAATTGATGCTGCAAAAGATACAGATATAGCATTATTACCAGGTGCTGCAACGGCAAGTGAGGTTATGGGCTTAGGTGAAGAAGGCTATCGCGCTTTAAAATTCTTCCCTGCAGAACAAGCCGGTGGCGCATCCTATCTGAAATCACTTGGCTCCCCGCTTCCTGATTTTACATTCTGCCCAACAGGTGGGGTTAATCTTAAAAATGCACCGGATTATTTGGCGCTTAATAATGTGGCCTGTGTTGGTGGCTCTTGGGTAGCACCAAAAGACTTAGTGGCACAGGGCGATTGGGCGGCTATCGAAAAATTAGCGCGCGAAGCCTCTCAGCTATAGCATGTCACCCAAAATAGACATCTGTTTTGGGAATAACTAAGCAAGAACCGCAGAATATAAGAAAATATCTGAGGATTGGAGCAAGTTATTAACGCATTCGGGCGACAAAAGGATATTATGCAAAGGTCTTTAAAATACTAAGCGAAATGTGCTTATAGATTTTTTCGCTTTTTCTTACTCGCATCCATTTTCTCTATTCGTTAAAAGTTACCCATATAGGAGGATAAAGAAATACATGTTTCTTATCATTTGACATGGCATTAATAGTTCCCATAGCGACAACACCTAAAAGCCCTGCACTCGCTGAATGATTTAATCGATCAGTTTTAGTCTTATTATATGCTCTACGTGTAACTAATACTGGATCGCGCCCTTCTGAGATACAACGAATGGCTAATTCACTGGATTCATTGCCATATATTGGTAGACGAACTTTGGATGGCGTTGTAAATGCTGCCTTAAAACCTGTCCCCGTTAATTCACATTTTGCCCCTGTAAATTCTACTGTTTTTTTACGCTTTGCCCCTTTATCAAATCTCTTCACAAAAGATCTAACCTCTACCAACTGATCGCCACGATAAGCTGGCACATCTTCGCCATTAGCGCGTTTTCCAGCATAAACATCAAGACCAGAAGCCCCAGGAAATGTAGAATTGACCGTTACAACGTTATTGACAGGTAAATATGTTTTGGCACAGCCACTTAAAATAGAAACTAAAAATACCAATAAAAAATTACGCATTGCTTGCCCTCTCAAAATATTTTTATAAATGCAGTAAAAAGTAACATGATAGAAAGTGCCATTCAATAATTTATCCTAACCATCCTGCTATCTCGGAAATTAAATATATTTAGGGTTAATATCTATCAGCCTTCCCAACAAATCAAATTTGCGAGCAAAACAAGTGATAATTTCCAATTCTTTGGTAATGCAAATTGATACACTTTATTGGAGCCACCTAAATGCTACATGTCTAAACACCCAATTTTAGTCACAAAAAAAGCCTCTCAGTTTTGACTGAGAGGCTTTTTGATTGATTTTGTT
>CAKMZG010000115.1:0-6095 GCA_929200335.1 uncultured Alphaproteobacteria bacterium
TTAACTATACTAACTAACGCTTGTAGCGTTTAGGTGAATTCACTTAAACGAGAACACTTCGCACCACTAAAGAAATCTTGAGCATCACCAGGAATTCACTCAGATGCATGATGCTCTAAAGCACGATAAAAATCTGCGTAGCTGGCATAGAAATATACTGCATATCTTTCACAGCAGCATGAATATATTTATGCGAGAGTAGAAATAATATTTTGAGAATATTGAGCACCGTTGAATGAAAACATTGAATTTCCTGTTTTGAGAGTAAAACAGGAAACCAGATTTAGAGGCAAAGCCTTAAGATTATGTTAGACAACCAAAAGATTCGACAATACTTTTTAATCTCTTTGTCCTTGTACCACTCTATCCAAGATCATAGCACAAAACAAAATTGCAAAACCTGCAAGCATACCAAGACCAAGAGAATTATGTTGAAGCGCCTCCAGCACATCTTCACCAAGCCCTTTAGCGCCAATCAAGCTTGCAACCACAACCATGGCCAAACTCAGCATAATTGTTTGATTTATCCCTGCTAAAATAGAAGGTGCAGCCAATGGTAAATCTACTTTAGTCAACATATACCACTTAGATGCCCCATAAGAAATTGCAGCTTCTCGGATATTTTCTGGCACACCACGAAGGCCAAGAACCGTAAGACGAACAACAGGCGTGCCACCAAAAATCATGGTTAGAACGACTGCGGCGGGTTTCCCGATACCAAAGAATGCGATGACAGGGATCATAAATACAAAGGCAGGCATGGTTTGCATAAAGTCCATAATCGGGCGTATAAACGCATAGAACCTAGGACGACGCGCACAAAAAAGCCCGAAAGGAATGCCAATAGCAATGGAGATAAAGGCCGCGGTCCCAAGCAAGGAAAGGGTGATCATTGCTTTTTCCCAAAAACCAAGAAAGCCCATATAAGCAAGAAAAGCGCCCGTAAAAATAGAGGCTCTAATTCCAGCTGTTAAACCTGTTAATAATATAATGAAGCTAGCGGTTACAATCCATGGAGTTCCAACGAATAAGAGTTCCAAATTATTCAAAATGGCTCGAATACCGATGGTGATAAAATTAAAAAACCATTGGCAGGTATCTTTCAAAAACTCAGAGAACTCTTCAACCCAGACGATACCCGTAATACGAATACCACGATCAGTTGGAAATTCTCCAAGCCAATGGAACCAAGTTGGAAATGTATAATGAATGATACTAGCTGCAAAAATAATGCCCACAAAAGCAATACTTAAGCTGGTACGTGAGGTTGTTAAACCTGATGCAATATTACGATCAGATAACCAATTAGAAAATTTTGTTTCCAATATAGAATTGGCCAAAAAACCTTCTATAACTTTTACAACGATTACAATGGCAATTCCTGATAATAATATCCAAATTGCTGCCGCTTCAGCTTTTACAACCTCATCCCTTATTACATCAATATTGTCTTCAAGAGATTTAATGGTACGGCGAAACACATCCACATTATCAGCATTCTTTTTAATAGCTGCATCCAACTGCTGATAGCGCAGACTTAATGTTCCTTCAATTTGCATGATGCGCTCTCTAGCATCAGCACCAAGATCACCCCAAAGGCCGCGAAAAATTTGGATAAAGCCAAAACATTCCAAAATCACAAAAGGCAAGGCCCAATTCCAAAGCCCCCTCATTCCATACCAAATAGGGCCAAGCAAAGCTGCCGCCAAATTAAAAATCCAAGCAAAGCCTTTTGTTGCGCCAATTCTATCAAAAACCACGTGATAATAATTAGAATGTTTTCCTATAAATGTATCAATTAATGCGTTACGATCTTCATGCTTTTGCTGCTCATTCAATAAATCTGTCATCATTTAAGAAGTCTCCGTGCCGTCAATCACGGTTTTCAGAATGGCTTCGCGGGTGGTCACACCAACACGCTCATCATTTGAATTTGTGATTATAAGTGGATTTTTACTTTCAATCGCCGCTTCTATGAGCGTACTTAAGTTTGCATCATGATTAAAGCTCTTACAATCATTAGAAAGCGAACCATGCGCACTTTCAAATTCTGCAATGGGTTGCATCACCGTATCGGCACGCACAACCTTTAATCTTGAAATACCCGCAACAAATTCAGCTATATAAGGATTGGCAGGGTTTAAAACGATATCCTCAGGTGTACCCGTTTGTATTACCCGGCCATCTTGCATAATGGCAATTCGGTCTCCGATACGTACCGCCTCATCCAAATCATGCGTAATAAATACGGTTGTCTTTTTCATTTGCTGAGAAAGCTTCATAAACTCATCTTGCAATTGCCTGCGGATCAATGGATCAAGTGCTGAAAAGGGCTCATCCATCAACAATACTTCGGGGTCAGCTGCCAAAGCACGGGCAAGCCCAACTCGTTGTTGCATCCCCCCTGAAAGCTCATGGGCAAATTTATTTTCCCATCCCCCAAGCTCAACCATTTCTATGGTTTTTTGCGCAACATTCATGCGCTCATTCTTATTAATCCCTCTAATTTCTAAAGGCATTGCAATATTTTCTAATACCGAACGATGAGGCATAAGTGCAAAATTTTGAAACACCATAGCGATGCTCTCATTGCGATAATGACGTAATTCTTGTGGGTTCATCGCCATGACATCTTTGCCACCAACAATAATTTTTCCTGATGTTGGCTCAAGTAATCGATTAAAATGACGAACCAAGGTGGATTTTCCACTACCAGACAATCCCATCACACAAAATATTTCACCAGGATTAATATTCATATTAACGTCTGCAACGCCTAATACGCAATTATATTGATCCAATAATTCTTTCTTGGAAAGCTTGTCTTGCTTAACGGCTTTTAATGCTTCCATAGCATTGCCGCCAAAAATCTTCCAAACACCAGAGACTTCTATCGCTGTGCCTTTTTGTAAATCACTCATCTACCGCTAAACCTTGAAAGGAGAAACCTAAGATGTTGGTGCTAAAACACCAACATCCAATGATATAAATAGCCTATTATAAAGGACTAGAGCTTGATACGTTTGAATGAATTCAAAGCGCCGCTCTAGATCCCTTAGTTGGCGCGAAGTGTTCTCGTTTAGGTCAAACCGCCTAAACCCACCACGCGCTAGAGGCCTAACCAGCTATCCACACGGTCTGAATTTTTAGCAACCCATTCCTTTGCCACTTGATCAGCAGGTTTGCCACCTTCGATTTGGAAGGCAAAATCTGAAACTGTTTCACCATCTAAATGAATATTAGCAATCATTTCGGCAATAGCAGGAGATCTATCTTTCAAAGATTTTGAATAAGCAATTTGGACTTTTTTCAATGCATCTTCTGTCATTACTTTTGATTTGTCATACCAATCTGGATCATCTGAAGGTTGAAGCGCAATATATTTTTCTGGATCAAATGCTGGCTCTTCTAAACGTACAATGTCATATTGAAACCAAATCGCATGAGGTGAATAACAATAAAATGCATAGCCAATTCCGTTTTTAATGCTCTCGCCAACAGTGGTTGTCATCACTGCTTGGTCAGCACGTACAGGCTCCATAAATGGCAACAATCCATAATCACGAACCTTAACTTCATTCACATTTGCAGATGCCCAACCTGGAGCACCAATCCAAATTTCGCCTTTTCCATTACCATCACTATCCATTAATTTTGAAATTTCAGGGCGTGCTAAATCAAAAATTGATGTCACACCATGTTTTTCAGAAAAATCTTTGGTAACACAAAAGCTTTGTTTACCTTCATATGGTTTATCAGAAAGCGCAACATTACCTGTACCTTTTACATATTTATCAGTAAAAGCTTGTTGGTTTGGCAACCAAACATCTGGATGTACATCAATATCGCCCTTGCCTTGATCCATAGCTTGGAAAATCGTTGCATTATTGCCTGGCACTAATGTTGCCTGACCACCCATGCGACTTTCTACAACTTCTTTAATCAAATGTGCTATAGCTTGCGCACCTGTCCATGCAGGAGCGCCAATATTGACTTGCTCAGCCATAGCAGCAGAGCTTGCGCCTACAAAAATACCAGTGGCTACAATAGATTTTAATATAAAACTTTTCATTTATTCCTCCATTAAAATTCAGCTAATTTACGGTAAAAAATGCTGAACAACTATTTTTTCACTTTTACCGTCAAGAAATCTTTCACGATCATATTGAAAAGTAAAGGTTTTTCCAAATGGACATTGTGAAAGCATCCCGGTATGACGCTTAACGAACTCTCATTTATTCCACGCCATAAAACTTCAATTTGTGACCATCCATAAGAACGATCTTTCTCTCCCCAAAGGATTAACGTTTTCGCTTTAATACCTTTTAATTGTTGCCGACCATCCCAATTTTGCCAAGCGGTAAAGCTGTTATCAGCCGCCTCAATAGTAGCTTGATGTACCATTGCTAAACAAAGCGGATAATAGACATCCTCTACCCCCCTACCAAACCAAGTGGCTGCAATTTCCCTACCCATATTTTCTAGACCTGATTGATGCAGCTTTTCACGAGATATCTCAATAGGTTCAAATCGATCTGGCAAAATACCAATAGAGCCCGTGCCATAGCAAATTAGATGCGTAATTCTATCTTGCACCATATAGGCCATTTGCTGAACAATCATACCGCCCATTGAATGACCCATTAAGCAAAATTTTTCAATTTCAAGATGATCAAGCAGATCCAATACAGACTGTGCAAACCCTTCTATTGAAGAAGGCGGCTGGCGATCAGAACTAAAGCCAAAACCAGGTAAATCAATAGCAATCACATCAAAGTCTTTTGAAAAATACTCCAATTGTATTTGCCAAATATTACTACCAGCTAAAAAGCCATGCACTAAAACCAATGGTACGCCTTGACCACGCCTTTGATAATTTATCAAATTTGATGCTTTTGCTACCAGTAGCTTATCCTAAAAATTGACTATTATGCCGCCATCTGTTTTGAAAATAAATGAGAATAAGCAAATAAAGCGGCTGAACCTCCGGTGTGAATAAACACAACATTCTCATCCTTATCAAAATGACCTTGCTTGATGAGCCCTATTAGACCAGCCATGCCTTTTCCTGAATAAACTGGGTCTAAGAAAATAGCTTCTTCTTTTGCCAGAAGGGAAATTGCGTCTACCATTTCATCTGTCGGTTGACCATAGCCAGAACCCACATAATCATCATAAGCAACCACCATTTCTTTTTTCAATTCTTCCTTGATGCCAATTAACTCAGCTGTTTTTACAGCTAAATTGTGAACATTGGTAATTTGCTTATCTTTAGTTGCGCGAACCGAAATACCAATCACATCAATAGGGGCATTAAGACCATGAAGCCCTGCTAAAAGGCCAGCTTGAGTGCCTGCACTACCCGTTGCATGTATAATCTTATTAATTTTTAAACCTTGATTATCTGCTTGATAAACCAACTCTTGAGCAGCATTTGCATAGCCAAGTGCACCAATAGAGTTAGAGCCACCACCTGGAATAAAATAGGCCTTTTTACCGTTTACACTTAAACGATCCGCCAATTTTTTCCCCTCTTCATTCATATCAGGACCCTCATCGAAAAACGAATATTCACATCCCAACATATCATCAAGAAGTACATTGCCAGCTTGCTCATAGCCATCGCCCATATTAGTAACGCGGCGCTCAAGAAGGGCATGGCATTCCATACCAACTTTTCGAGCAGCAGCCACAGTTTGGCGTACATGATTTGATTGAGTAGCCCCTTGGGTGACTAAAATATCTGCACCTTGAGCGATTGCATCTGCAACCAAAAATTCCAATTTACGGGTTTTATTACCACCTGTTGCTAGACCCGTACAATCATCACGTTTTATATAAATATTTGGCCCACCCAATGCCTTTGTTAGATTTTCCAGTTTCTCTAGAGGCGTTGGAAAATGACCCAATGGAACTCGGTTAAAACGCGCTAAATGCATAGAGGCTTCCTTTCAATATAAAATAATCATAAGGGAGGCCAAATACAAATTGCATTGATCATTAATTTTTCTCCCTAAATATAAGCTAATAGTAAAGTTCTGTTCTTGTCCAATTCGAAGTTCACATTAAACTATTCCTATTTTGCATAGTTGCTG
>CAKMZG010000115.1:6195-7738 GCA_929200335.1 uncultured Alphaproteobacteria bacterium
TAAATAAATAAATAACCGCATTTTAGGGAGACAAAACATGGATATGAGGTGGTTAGAAGATTTTATTGCATTAGCAGAAACAGCAAATTTTACTAGAGCCGCTAAAGAACGTCATCTCACTCAATCCGCCTTTTCAAGACGCATAAAATCTTTAGAAATCTGGCTTGGAGTGAAATTAATTGACCGAAAAACCTACCCCGTAATGCTTTCCAATGTGGGAGAAGAATTTCTACCTACAGCAAAAGAATTGGTAAATTCGCTTATGCGCACACGATTAAATTTACAAAATATAGAAGGACAAAGCACAAATAATATTCGTTTTGCAGCGCCTCATACAATATCTGTGCATCACCTAACCACAATTTTATTTAAACTCTCCCAATCCATACCTAACATAAAGACAACAGTACATTCTGATGATCTCTATGATTGCTGCGATGCACTGAATAATGGCGCCTGCGATTTTCTAATGTGCTATCGTCATCCCAATATTAAATTTGCCCTAGATGAAAAGCGTTTCACACGAATTGATTTAAAAGAAGAAAAAATGGTGCCGGTTTCAATAGCATCTGAAACTGGTGGAGCCAAATGGCAACTTAACAACAATGATGATAACATCATTCCCTACCTGGCCTATTCACCAGGTACATATTTAGGCGTACTAACGGAAAAATTTGAAACAACCCTAGCAAAACGCTTTGAGATTAAACATTATGATGCTTATGCGGAAGCTTTAAAAAGTCTCGCACTTTGTGGTGCGGGATTAGCATGGTTGCCACAAAAAGCCATAGAAACAGAATTAGAGCGCGGCGAACTATTGCTTGCGGGAACTGAGGAATGGCATATTCCTATAAAATTATCTATTTTTGCAAATACTGAAAATTTTGATGATGTTAGCCGTGAAATTTGGGATATATTCTCCAAACTCATATTATAAGGTATTTTTAAGATGTAAACTCAATTGATCTAACATCTAGCACGTGTAGCATTTAAGTGGATTCACTTAAATGCTACACGTGCTATTATATATATTGTTAATCTTGGTAGAAAAATTGTTCAAAATAAATTGTTTCAGCTCTATAAAGCTGCATAATGCGATTTCCAACGAGCAATAAGTTCATCCTCTTCGCTACCAATGTCATAAGCGGGTGATTTAATAAGCTTTGCCGAAAATATATCAATTTTTACAATATGTTGAATACGTTCAGCCTTTCGCGCTAAAATATCGAAATGGTTTACCTCAATATTTGGATTATGAGAAATATTACGCAATGTTCCAGGAGAACGAACTTCACCAAAGATTAGAGTGTCTTCATTCAGCACTAATGTCATGCCGGTAGTCACTTTACAAGATTATGATATAGCACAAATTTACCGTGCTCCGGCACTCAGTGCAGCAGTGTTGCACGGATCAAAAATTAGTTAAAATTACCCCTTTCCCCAAAATTTACGCAATGCGTTGATAAGATGTACGGCCAAGTGCATTCATCTGATTGAGCGCTTTAACCGCAATCATGCATTCGATTTTTTGATTGATAAATTT
>CAKMZG010000116.1:0-4657 GCA_929200335.1 uncultured Alphaproteobacteria bacterium
AAAACATAGATAAGTAATGTAACTTATTGTTTTGTATTAATAAAATAAAACGGCCTTTGAAATGGATATGCATTTCAAAGGCTTTTTTTATAACTATAAATTACGTTAACACTTTGTTAACTAAGTAACATATGGTTAAAAAGCGTGATTTGGATTTTAGTTTATAACTCTTTATAGTAGCTCATGAATGATGACGAAATTCCAACTTTTTATGTTATGAGTACAAGTTGATAAAGTCTAGGATTGAGGGATAAGCCTTTATACAGAATTATTATTGGGTTGTGCAGTTAGTTAGTCGAGAATTTTAAACTGTTTGTATGCATGAAGAACAGTGTTTGAATTCAAAAATAAAAAGAATGGTCATCTAAGAATGACTAAAATCAGGCTAATACCATTGCAAGTAGATAGTAAAAGGCCAAAAGGTAGTAGGGAAGCATAGTGAAATATCAAACAACCATAGCAGATCGTATTGAGTTAGACGGCATTGGTGTGCATAGCGGCAACCCCGTTTCAATAACCATCACGCCAGCAGATCCAGATACTGGCATTGTTTTTCAACGCTCTGATTTGGATGAATTAACTGATCTTCCTGCAACGGTTGATTATGTAGGTGCCACTGATCTTTGTACCGTTCTTGGTAATCCTGCTCATGTCTGTGTAAAAACCATTGAGCATCTTATGGCTGCTTTTTCTGCAATGGAAATTGATAATGCCATTGTTGAAGTTGACGATAGCGAACTGCCTGTCATGGACGGCAGTTCTTTGCATTTTATCGAAGCTTTTGATCAGGTGGGTTTAATCAAACAAGCGCGTAAACGTCGTTATATTAAAGTTAAAAAACCAATTCGTGTGGCTATGGGTGCCTCTTGGGCTGAGTTTACACCCTATGACGGTCGCCGTTTTGAAGTTGAGATCGATTTTGATGCACCTATCATTGGTCGTCAAAGCTATAAAAATGATTTAACGCCTTCGACATTCCGAGATGAATTATCAGGTGCAAGAACTTTTGGTTTCATGAAAGATGTTGAGGGTTTATGGGCTGCTGGTTATGCGCTGGGTTCAAGCTTAGATAACTCAGTTGTGATTGGCGATGATAATACTATCGTAAATCCTGAAGGTCTACGATATGAGGATGAATTTGTTCGTCATAAAACATTGGATGCCGTTGGTGATTTAGCACTTTCAGGCTTGCAAATTTTAGGGTGTTATCGCTCGTATCGTGGTGGCCATAAGATGAATGCAATGGCGGTAGAAGCCTTGCTTAAAGATAAAGATGCTTATGAAATTGTAACTGCTGATGATACACCTATTGTGCAAGATCAAGCTGGGGCTTCAGTTTCTATCAGTGCTGCAGTATTAGCGCCTGAACGCTTGTAAAATTAGTAAATTTTAGGTTTTAAAGCACTGTGATTAAATATTGCAGTGCTTTTATTTTTATGGGGTTTGCATTTCTCTTTGAATTCGGGCATGAATTAACCCTGATTGAAGAGAATGGTGGTAATATTGCGAAACCTTTGGTATTTATTTTATCTCAAGGTTTTTATAGCGTTTAGGTAAAATCACTTAAACGCTACACGCTATGGCTTGAATAAGTTGAAATTGACCTTTCATGCTTGATATTTAAAGAGTACAAGCGGGTTGTTTCATATATGGGAATATGTAAACTTTCTTAAGTTTGCCACTAAATTGCCTTCTTGTTGGGTGATGGCTGACTTTAAAGTTTATAAATATAGAGATAAAGATGGCAAAAAATATTATGCAATTGTCTGATAAAATGGGCGCAGAAGCAGAATCAAGACTTAATGGAAATAAAGCCATGTTCACAAAGGCTCTTGTGGGTGCGCTATTATTTGCAGGGCTTACGGGCTGTGTTCAAAAGAATGACAGCTCCGCACTAGAAAATGTGGATTTTACAGAGCCAGCTGATCGTCTCTATAATCAAGCTTTAGCCAATATCTCTGCGAAACGTGCGGGCGAAGGACGTAAAAAACTTGAGGCTGTTCAGAAGCAGCATCCTGATTCTGAATATGCACAAAAAGCGGCCGTGCTTTTGGTTTTCAGTAATTATCGTGCAGGCAATTATGCTGGCGCTATCAAGAATGGTAAGAAATTTATTGAAAATAACCCGTCCCATAAAGAGGCGGCCTATGTCCAATATTTGATTGGCATGTCTTATTATAGGCAAATTCCTGATGTGACACGAGATCAAAGCATTACCTTAAAAGCCATGAAGGCGATGGAAGAGGTTGTTCAAAATTACCCCAAAAGTGAATATGTTGGGGATGCCAAAACAAAAATCCGCGTAACGCGAGATCAATTGGCAGGTAAAAGTATGCAGGTTGGTCGATATTATCAAGAGCGTAAAGAATATTTGGCAGCTATCAAGCGCTTTAGAGGCGTTGTTGAAAAATATCAAAATACTCGCCATGTTGAAGAGGCTTTAGCGCGCTTAACAGAATCCTATTTTGCTATTGGTTTAACAGGCGAGGCGCAAACTGCAGCCGCTATTTTGGGACATAATTTCCCTGACAGCCAATGGTATCGTGACAGCTATAAATTACTAGCAACAGGTGGCTTAGAACCGCGTGAAAACACAGGTTCATGGCTATCAAGAGCTGGTAAGCTTATTACTGGCGCTTAATGGATATGTGCTGACATGCTTGCCAGCTTAGCCATCAAAGATATTGTCTTAATTGATCATTTGAACTTGGAATTTTCCAAAGGCCTTTCTGTGCTTACGGGTGAGACTGGGGCAGGTAAATCTATTTTATTAGACAGTTTGGCGCTGGCACTTGGAGCGCGTGGCGATGGCTCTCTGGTGCGTGAGGGCGCTGTTAAAGGACAAGTGATTGCTGAGTTTGACTTACCGCCTTTTCATCCTTCCTATGATTTTCTAATTAGCCATGAAGTTTTTGATGAACGCGATAGAGGCGATGCTATTATTCTGCGTCGCGTGCAATCAGCAGATGGACGCACGAAAGCCTATATCAATGATCAGGCATGTTCTGTTCAACTGTTGCGAGAGTTAGGCATTTTGCTTGTGGAAATCCATGGACAGCATGATGATCGCGCACTTGTTGATCCCTCATCTCACCGTATTTTATTGGATGCTGCTGCTGGCCTTGAGGGCGATGTTGAGGCGGTTAGTCAAAGCTATAAGCTATGGCGTTCGGCTGAGGTTGAATTAAAAAAATTACACCTTCGCATTGAAGAGGCAGCTCGTGAGGCAGATTATTTACAGAATTCTGTTGTAGAGTTGACGGATCTTAATCCGCAATTTGGAGAAGAAGCGCAGCTTGCAGATTTGCGTAAGAAAATGATGGATTGTGAGAAAATAGCTACCGAGCTAAATGATGCCCATGAAGTGCTTTCGGGAACAGGATCACCAGTGCCCGAACTTTCCAGCCTATTTCGTCAGCTCTCGAGAAAAGCAGCTGAAGTGCCAGAATTATTAGGGCAACCCGTGGAGCATCTAGATCAGGCTTTAGAGGCCTTAGGTTTGGCGCAGGATGCCTTGGCTGCCTCATTGCGTGAAGCAGAGTTTGATCCTCATGTTTTGGAAGAAACTGAAAGCCGTCTTTTTGCGCTTCGTGCGGCAAGCCGGAAATACAATGTGGCGGTTGAAAATTTGCCAGATTTAGCAAAAAAATTATCAGGTGATCTTGAAGCGCTAAATGCAGGTGAAGAACAATTATCAGCGCTTAAAGCCCGATGTGCTGATGCAGAGAAAAACTTTATGCAATTGGCTAATGCGCTTTCTGATAAGCGTGTTATGGGAGCTAGCGCTCTAGAAAAAGCGGTGATGAGCAATTTGCCTGGTTTGAAATTAGAGGCCGCTGAATTCATGGTAGTCTTGGAGAAAAACCAAAATCAAGCAAACGCTTCTGGCATTGATAATGTGGAATTTTGGGTGCGCACAAACCCAGGCACTAAAGCAGGGCCAATGTTGAAGGTTGCCTCTGGCGGCGAATTATCACGCTTTTTATTGGCGCTAAAGGTTGCCCTTGCAGATCGTGGCTCTGCACCAACGCTGATTTTTGATGAAATTGATACAGGGGTTGGTGGCGCGGTTGCTGATGCTATCGGCGCACAATTATCCTCTCTTGCAAATGGCGTGCAAGTACTATCTGTTACACATGCCCCACAAGTTGCAGCTAGAGCCAATACCCATTTCTTAATAGCTAAAAAACCATCTCAAGATAGCGAACAGGTGGTAACTTCTGTTGCGGTAATCAAAGATGATCAACGCCGTGAGGAAATAGCTAGAATGCTTGCTGGTGCTACCATTACGGATGAGGCGCGCGCTGCTGCTGCAAAATTGATCGCCAGCGTGTAAGGTATTGAGCCCAAGCGTTCTACTAAACATCATAGGAGTGCATAGGCGCATTCGCTAATTGCGAGGCGTATCGATTCGCGCTATTAATTTGATGAATCAATATCCTCTAATATTAAGAGCTAGCTATGCCTTTAGAAACTATTTCAGCCGCAGAAATCTCTGTTGAATCTTTAACAGAAACCCAAGCTAAATCTGAACTTGAGCGTTTGGCAAAAGAAATATCCCAGCATAATGAGGCCTATTATCAAAAAGATCAGCCCAGTATCACAGATGCTGAATGGGATTTATTGTTTCATCGTAATAAAGCCATTGAGGTAAGGT
>CAKMZG010000116.1:4667-7738 GCA_929200335.1 uncultured Alphaproteobacteria bacterium
GTCCAAGCAAAGCGGTGGGTGCGGTACCTTTGGATAAATTTGATAAGATCAAACATTCCATCCCGATGCTGTCTCTCGATAATGCTTTTAATGCTGATGATGTGAAGGAATTTGTCGGGCGTGTGCGGCGATTTTTAAAGCATGACCCTTTAATGGGGGCGATTGCTCTAACGGCAGAGCCAAAGATTGATGGGCTTTCCCTCTCGCTTCGTTATGAAAAGGGTGAATTGATCTCAGCTGCTACCCGTGGTGATGGTGCGGTAGGGGAGGATGTTACTCAAAATGCTCGCACCATTAGCGATATTCCAATGCGCTTAAAAAGCGATAATATCCCCGATGTGGTCGAGGTGCGCGGCGAGGTTTATATGCGCCATGATGATTTTGAACGTTTGAATGAGGAGATGGTTGCCGCTGGCAAGCCGACCTATGTTAATCCGCGCAATACAGCCGCAGGTTCATTACGTCAATTGGACGCAAAAATTACTGCTAAACGTCCTTTAAAGTTCTTTGCTTATGCTTGGGGTGAGATGTCTTATATTCCCTGCAAGAGCCAATTTGAGATGGTTCAATTGTTTGGGCAATGGGGTTTTTCCATTAATCCATTAATGGGGTGCTTTGAGAGCGTTGAGGCATTAATTGCCCATTATGAGAAAATTCAAACGGAGCGCCCACAATTGTCCTATGATATTGATGGGGTGGTTTATAAGGTGGATGCGCTTGAGCTTCAAACTCGTCTTGGTTTTGTATCGCGCGCACCACGCTGGGCTATTGCTCATAAATTTCCAGCAGAGCTTGCTGTGACAATTTTAAATGATATTGAAATCCAAGTGGGGCGCACAGGATCTCTAACACCAGTTGCTAAATTGCAGCCTGTGACTGTTGGCGGTGTGGTCGTCTCCAATGCGACGCTTCATAATGAAGATTATATTAAGGGCATTGGCAATAATGATGAGCTATTACGCGAGGGGCGTGATTTGCGAATTGGTGACACGGTCACAATTTACCGCGCTGGCGATGTCATTCCAAAAGTTATGGATGTGGATTTATCTAAGCGCCCAGCTGATAGCGTAGTTTTTGAATTCCCAAAAACTTGTCCTGCTTGCGGCAGTCCAGCAGTACGTGAGAAGAATCCTAATACAGGTAAATTAGATAGCGCAAGGCGTTGTACAGGGGGCGTTATTTGCCCCGCACAGGCCATTGAGCGGTTGAAGCATTTTGTATCAAGAAACGCTTTTGATATTGATGGATTTGGTGAAAAACAAGCTGAGAGTTTTTATAAGCTTGGCATTGTTAAAACACCTGCGGATATTTTTAATCTGCATGAATATAATAAGCAGGCTGAGGTGAAGCTCCAAGATCGCGATGGCTGGGGTGAGCAAAGTGTTAGAAAATTATTTGAGGCAATTGAGCAGCGTCGTAATATTGCACTGCATCGTTTTATTTATGGCCTTGGTATTCGTTTTATCGGGGAGAGCAATGCTAAAATTTTAGCACGAGTCTATGGTTCTTTTGAAGTCTTTAAGATGGCTATGATTTCTGCCCATGATCGCGAAGGCGAGGCTTGGCAGGATTTGGTGAACATTGACGGTATTGGTGAGGTGGCAGCCCATGGGCTTGTGAATTTTTTCAATGATACCAATCAAAAACCGATGTTGGATGGGTTAGAAAATGCGCTAACAATTGAAAATGCAGAAGTTGTGGAAAGCTCATCACCTGTTGCCAATAAAACGGTTGTTTTTACTGGCTCATTGGAAAAAATGACCCGTGATGAGGCCAAAGCTATGGCCGAGCGTTTAGGCGCAAAGGTTTCTGGCTCCGTTTCTAAGAAAACAGATCTTTTGGTAGCAGGTCCCGGTGCTGGTTCTAAGCTTAAAAAAGCTCAAGACCTCGGCATCGATACAGTAGATGAACAGGGCTGGTTTGATCTGATAGAGAAGTTATAAATCTTGCATAGTAAAATGCCCATTAGAACATCATATTCTAATGGGCATTGATTTAATCTATGATATTTTGGCTGATTTTAATTGCCTGCGATTGCTTTGTTTACTTCATCTTTTGTGCCGCAGAATAAGTTCACGCCATCTGATTTTTTAGTACAGTTAGAAATAGAAGCAAGGTTACGCGGAATGCGTGTTCGTGTATGGCTGTTACGATCTTCTTCGATTAGGCTTTTTGAACCATTTGAACCAAAGCTAATTCTAACCCCAGCAAACGCTGCACTGTAATCATCTTGTCCAAATTCACCTTCTGCGAATAGGCTAATTGAAGCTCCATCTACTGGAAGTTTCCACTCAACTGCAGCATTGCCAACATGACCACGAGATGTCCAACGGTGACCTATAGAAGCACGAAGATCATCAGTTACATAATAATTTAAATCCACCTCATCAAAGAAACGGGTTTCTATGTCTTGGCCAAATGCGCCGCCTAAAACGCCATCAATGGTGAAGCGATCAAGGTATACTGCAAACTCAGCACCAACGCGCCCGCCATGTTGAGGGCTGTTATAAGCCCAATCGCCATAGGCCCCCAAAAGCCCCATGTTAGGATTGCGCCAGAAAATATGTAGGCCTGAAGCTGCTGCTGTTCTGCCATCCCAACGACCAGCGGTTAGGTCTAATTGAACACCCATGCTGTCGATAAAAGGAATAGGAGCTGAAGCTGATACTGTGCCTAGATAAGGCTTTCATCACCAATAACACCTGCGCTGCCACCAAAACCAATGTGATAGCCATCAACGGCTGAGTTGTTTTCATAGCCGGGTGTTGGTGTAGCTTCTTGTGCGAATACAGAAGTTGCAGAAATCACAGCAAGAGATGCGAGTGAAATAAGAATTTTTTTCATAGCTATTACATACCCAAAAGCGTGTTGAAGTAAATCAGTAGGTTAAAATAAATAATAATAGGAGAGAATAATATATTCCCATGCATGCGTAATATGAATTATTTCTGTAAGTAGTTCAAGATTCTTTGAATAAATAGAACTGTTTATTGCGCATTAGAATAGAAATTTACCTTTTTATGCTTTTTTGTTGCATTTTTAACACACGAGCCTAACCCAAAAAGTCGTAA
>CAKMZG010000117.1:0-6905 GCA_929200335.1 uncultured Alphaproteobacteria bacterium
AATAAGCCTTACCGTAAATCTGCTGGTGTAGTTGGTGAGGTAATGGGTAAATATCACCCCCATGGTGATAGTGCAATTTACGATGCTCTTGTTCGCCTTGCACAGGATTTCTCATTGCGTGCACCTTTGATCGATGGTCAAGGCAACTACGGCTCTATTGATGGTGATAGCGCTGCTGCTATGCGTTATACCGAATGTCGCTTGGAAAAGATCACCAATGAGCTTTTAACTGATATTGATAAAGATACGGTTGACTTTAAAGCGAATTATGATGGTCGTGAGCAAGAACCAGCTGTTTTACCTGCACGCTTCCCGAATTTGCTTGTAAATGGTGCTGGTGGTATTGCTGTTGGTATGGCAACCAATATTCCACCTCATAATTTGGGTGAGGTGATCGACGGTTGTTTGGCATTGATGGAAAATGAAGCCATTACCTTAGAAGAAATGATGGAAATTATTCCAGGGCCTGACTTCCCAACAGGGGCGTTGGTGCTTGGTCGTGCTGGCATTCGTTCTGCTTATGAAACTGGTCGTGGCTCTATTTTGATGCGCGGTAAAGTTGATGTGGAAGAAATTCGCGCTGATCGCTTTGCCATTGTTGTCACTGAAGTGCCTTATCAGGTCAATAAAGCTAGCATGATTGAGAAAATCGCTGAGCTTGTACGTGACAAACGTATTGAGGGTATTTCTGATATTCGCGATGAGTCTGATCGCTCGGGTTATCGGGTTGTGGTTGAACTGAAACGTGATGCCGTTGCTGAGGTTGTATTAAATCAGCTTTATCGCTTCACACCGTTACAAACATCATTCGGTACTAATATTGTTGCATTAAATGGCGGCAAGCCAGAGCAGATGAACTTGTTTGATTTGCTTCGTGCATTTGTTAATTTCCGTGAAGAAGTTGTAACACGTCGTACGAAATTTTTGCTAAATAAAGCGCGTGATCGTGCGCATATCTTGGTTGGCCTTGCAATTGCAGTTGCTAATATTGATGAGGTTATTCAACTTATTAGAAGTGCGCCAGACCCCGCAACTGCTCGTGCAGGTTTGATGGAGCGCCGTTGGCCTGCCAAAGATGTTGCACCACTTGTGGCATTGATTGATGATCCGCGCCATCGTTTGAACGAAGACAGCACCTATCATCTTTCAGAAGAGCAAGCGCGCGCTATTTTAGATTTGCGTCTGCAACGTCTAACAGCGCTTGGTCGTGATGAGATTGATGATGAGTTAAACCGCATTGGTTTACAGATTAAAGACTATCTTGAAATTTTGGGTTCACGCGAACGTGTTCGTACAATTGTTCGTGAAGAGTTGATAGCTGTAAAAGATGAATTTGCCACACCGCGCCGCACTGAAATTGTAGACGGTGGGTTTGACATGGATGATGAGGATCTCATTGCCCGCGAAGATATGGTGGTAACAGTAAGTCATGGCGGTTACATTAAGCGAGTGCCACTTGCCACTTATCGCGCACAACGCCGCGGGGGCAAAGGCCGCTCTGGCATGTCTACAAAAGATGAAGATTTCGTAACCCGTCTATTTGTGGTTAATACCCATACGCCGGTCTTATTTTTCTCATCGCGCGGCATTGCTTACAAACTTAAAGTTTGGAAATTGCCGCTTGGCAATCCGCAATCTCGTGGCAAGGCTTTGGTTAATATCTTGCCGCTTGAGCAAGATGAACGCATTACGACTATAATGCCGTTACCAGAGGATGAGGATAGCTGGTCAGAATTAGACATTATGTTTGCCACAACCCGTGGTACAGTTCGCCGTAATAAATTATCTGATTTTGTGCAAGTGAACCGTAACGGTAAAATTGCCATGAAATTAGATGATGGTGATGGTATTGTTGGGGTGGACACTTGTACTGCAGATGCGACCGTATTGTTGACCTCTGCCATGGGGCAAGCCATTCGTTTCTCCGTTGATGATGTGCGTGTGTTTACTGGCCGTAATTCGGTTGGTGTGCGCGGTATTCGTTTGGCCGAAGGCGATAAGGTTATCTCTATGTGCATTCTAAATCCATCGGATGCAGAAGCATGGGAGCGCACAGCCTACCTTAAAATGAAACGTGCGCTTGAAGGGAATGAAGGTGCTGATGATGATGTGCCTACAATTGATAATGATACTGGTGAAGATGTGAATGAAACACTTAGCCAAGAGCGTTATGAAGCGTTATATGAAGTGGAGCAGATGCTCTTAACGCTCTCTGAAAATGGCTATGGTAAGCGTTCTTCAAGTCATGAGTATCGTGTTTCTGGGCGCGGTGGTAAAGGCATTACTGCTATGACGGTAAACGATCGTAATGGCAATTTGGTATCGTCATTCCCAGTGGATGAAGGCGATCAAATCATGTTGGTATCTGATCAAGGTCAACTTATCCGAGTTCCAATTGCCGGCATCCGTGTTGCTGGTCGTTCAACCCAAGGTGTGACGGTGTTTAAAACTGCAGATAATGAGAAAGTTGTCTCTGTTGAACACATCAATGAGCCTGAAGAGGATGAGGATGAAAATGCTGAAGGCATTGAAAGTACTGAAAATTCAACTGATGTCGCAACTTCTAACGGCGCGCAATCTAACGATACAGAAATTGATGGCACTGTATCTGATGAATAATTAATTTGTGGGCTTATCAATCATGATAAGCCCATTTTTTTAATGTATTTAATGATGAAGTGCTGTTGAAGTTACAGTTAAGGGAGAAATCATATGTCTGATAAATTAGCGATCTATCCCGGTTCTTTTGACCCAATTACCAATGGTCATATTGATATTTTAAAAGGTGCCTTAAAGCTCACCAATAGGCTTATTGTTGCAATTGGGGTTCACCCAGGAAAAAAATCTTTGTTTACCTTTGATGAGCGCGCGCAAATGATTGAAGAGCTTGCGCCCCATCTTGTTGAGGCTGGCCAAAGCATTGAGGTTTGCTCTTTCGATGGGTTAGTTGTTGATTTAGCACGCGAAATGGATGCGGCTATGTTAATCCGAGGCCTGCGAGATGCTTCAGATTTTGACTATGAAATGCAAATGGCTGGCATGAATGCCACCATGAATGAGGCGCTTCAAACTGTGTTTTTACCTGCAACATCAGATACGCGCCCGATTACTGCCACACTTGTGCGGCAAATCGCTAGTATGGGCGGCGATGTTTCTACATTTGTACCCGATTTGGTAAATGTCGCTCTTAATGATAAGTTCAACTGATTGTATATCAGTTTCGTTTCAATTAATCAGGAGTTTTTCAATGAAATTTGCTTCCAGCTTATTTGGCGCATTGGCGCTTGTTCTAACATTATCTTTAAATATGGGGGCGCTTGACCCTGCTCATGCAGGCAATGGCAACATTTTAAATATTGAATTAAAAACTGGGGTAGTTAAAATTAGGCTTTTACCAGAAATTGCGCCAAATCATGTGAAGCGTATAAAAAGGCTGATAAGCGAAGGCTTTTATGATGGCATTGTATTTCATCGTGTGATCAAAGGCTTTATGGCACAAACAGGTGATCCAACGGGTACGGGTACGGGTGGATCTCCTTACGGAAATTTGAAGGCAGAATTTAGCAACACGCCATTTTCTCGTGGCATGGTTGGGATGGCGCGTTCGCAAAACCCGCATAGCGCTAATTCGCAATTTTTTATCATGTTGGCTGACGGTGACTTTTTAAATGGTCAATATACCGTATTTGGTAAAGTGGTTTCTGGCATGAAACATGTCGATCAAATTAAAAAAGGTAACAAAGCTCAAAATGGACTTGTAGAAAATCCTGATATGATGTTACGGGTAAGCATAACCGATAAATAACTTAAAATTACAAAGGATAGCAAACGTGGCTAATTACAAAGATCCAGAAAATACTTTAATTATGGACACAACCAAAGGTGAAGTTGTTATTGAACTTTTACCTGAGCTTGCGCCAAAACATGTGGAGCGCATCAAAACATTGGCTAATGAAGGCTTTTATGATGGTGTAATATTTCACCGCGTAATTGATGGTTTTATGGCTCAAGGTGGTGATCCAACTGGTAGCGGTATGGGTGGTTCTGATTATCCAGATCTGCCAGCTGAATTTTCGAAAGAGCCTCACATTCGTGGTGTATGCTCTATGGCGCGTTCGCAAAATCCAAATAGTGCTAACTCTCAATTCTTCATCTGCTTTGATGATGCGACTTTTTTAGACGGTCAATATACCGTTTGGGGTCGCGTGATTGAAGGTATGGAAAATGTAGATAAATTTGCCAAAGGTGAGCCGGTTCAAAATCCAGACAGCATGAATTCAGTACGTTTGGCATCCGCTCCTGCAAAGGAAACTAAAGACGAAGATAAAAAAGATTAATTCTATTTATTTTTATGGTATTGAAAAGCGGGCATGGTCATCATGTCCGCTTTTTTGTGGGGTTGCCTTGTTTGGAGATTTAAATGCGCGTTGATGATTTTGATTTTGACTTGCCAAATGAGCGGATAGCGTTGCATCCGGCCGATCCTCGCCATAGCGCTAAGATGTTGGTTGTTAATGGTAATGTTGAGGGAATTGCTGAGAACCTTATTGATGGTGATCAACAAACGCTTGCTGATTTTACAGTAGCTGATTTGCCAAATTTTTTACGAGAAGGGGATGCGCTTGTTTTTAATGATACAAAGGTTATTCCAGCTCAATTGAATGGCGTGCGTATTCGCAAAACTCAAGGGCAAATATTAGAGGCCAAAATTGCCGTCACTTTACATCTGCGTTTAGATGGTGCCACTTGGATGGGCTTTATGAAAAATGCCAAAAAAGTGCGTGAAGGCGAGCATCTAATTTTTAAGAATGATGGCAACGGCGAGACCTTAGAAGCCAAGCTGATTGAAAAAGGCGAGAGCGGCGAAACTAAGATAGAATTTGCATTATCTGGGCAAGATCTAAATGATGCATTCTATCGTGTTGGCAATATTCCATTGCCGCCCTATATCGCCTCAAAACGCGATTTGACTTTAAAAGATCTAGAAGATTATCAAACCATCTATGCCAAGCATGAGGGCGCGGTTGCTGCGCCTACTGCTGGGTTGCATTTTACCCCAGAATTATTTGCGGCACTTGATGCCAAAGGCATTTCAAAGCATTTTGTTACACTCCATGTTGGAGCTGGTACATTCTTGCCTGTGAAGGTTGATGATACAGATGATCATAAGATGCACTCTGAATGGGGGGAGGTGTCTAAAGAGGTCGCTGAGGCTTTAAATGAAGTTCGTAAAAATGGTGGTCGGGTTGTCTCAGTTGGTACGACATCTTTACGACTTTTAGAAAGTGCTACAATAGGACAAGCGAACGAAATTCGTGATGGCGGAGTTATAAAAGAGTGGAAAGGTGCGACGGATATTTTCATTACACCTGGTTATGAATTTAAGGCCGTTGATGCTTTAATGACTAATTTTCACTTGCCACGTTCTACGTTATTTATGTTAGTTTCTGCATTTGCAGGTTATGATGAAATGCATCAGGCATATGAACACGCTATAGACGAAAAATATAGATTTTATTCTTATGGGGATTCATCCCTGTTATTCCCAAAAAAGGTAAAAAAATGACCGTAAAAGATTTCACATTTACTCTACATAAAACTAATGGCAAAGCGCGCTTGGGCGAGATCAATATGCCACGTGGCAAGGTTCGTACTCCCGCGTTTATGCCTGTTGGTACTGCGGCAACGGTGAAGGCACTTTATCTTGATCAAGTACGCGATGCAGGCTCTGACATTATTTTGGGCAATACCTATCATTTGATGTTGCGCCCAGGTGCAGAGCGTGTGGCAAGGCTTGGCGGTCTTCATGAATTTGCCCGTTGGCCACATCCAATATTAACGGATTCAGGTGGCTTCCAAGTGATGTCATTGGCTGCACTTAATAAGATGAGTGAGAAAGGTGTAACGTTTAAGTCCCATATAGACGGAGCGCCTTATGAATTGACCCCAGAGCGTTCTATTGAAATACAAGCGCTGCTGGATAGTGATATTCAGATGCAATTGGATGAGTGTTTACGCCTTCCAGCACCGCGAGAAGAAGTGCAACGCGCCATGGAATTATCGCTTCGTTGGGCAGAGCGTTCCGCTAAACAATTTGAGAAACAAGAAGACAGAGCAGGGCGTGCTATGTTTGGAATCGTTCAAGGCGGTGATGTGCCAGACCTGCGTATTAAATCAGCAGAAGAATTAAAAGCCATGGATTTAAAAGGCTATTCAATTGGTGGATTAGCTGTGGGTGAGCCGCAAGATGTCATGCTGGATATGTTGGATATTACTTGCCCTGTTTTGCCAGAAAATAAGCCGCGTTATTTGATGGGTGTTGGTACGCCTGATGATCTTTTGCAATCGGTTAATCGCGGTGTTGATATGTTTGATTGTGTAATGCCAACACGGGCAGGGCGTCATGGTCTTGCCTATACCCGCTATGGTAAAGTGAATTTAAAAAATGCGCGCCATGCTGAAGATAGTCGCCCATTAGACGAGACATCCGATTGCCCCGCAGCGCGTGATTATTCTAGAGCCTATCTGCATCATCTCGTGCGTGCTAATGAGGCGCTTGCTGGCATGTTATTATCATGGAATAATATCGCTTATTATCAACGCCTAATGCAGGGCATGCGTGATGCTATTTCTGAGGATCGCTTTGAAGATTTTCGTCTTGCTACAATGGCAGAATGGGAAAAAGGCGATATTCCAGAACGGATTTAGCAATTAATTTCTTTGCGGATTTTATCTACCTGTGCCTTTGAGCGACAAACGTTCTCGCATGGGATACCATCATTGTCACCATCGGCTCTTGGGTGTGAGCCATTGCACCAATTTACAACTGCTTGCCGACAATTACTATATTGTTTACATGTGATGGCATAGGCAACTGTTGTGCTAAATTGCATGTATAAAACTAT
>CAKMZG010000117.1:6915-7474 GCA_929200335.1 uncultured Alphaproteobacteria bacterium
CCCCTCCATTCCCCATTATGAGGAATGTTGCCATGCTTTTAATCGTATGACAAGAATTAGACAGCTGCTTTTCTTTGCAGCAAGATGAGTAGGGCTAAACCATAAATTCCAAAAGCTATGACAAAATAAAAGTCTGGCCATTCGCCACCCATGATTGGGACAAGCGCACCACCAGTAACCGATTGAGCAAAAATTGTAGTAGAAAGTAGAGGGCCTAAAATCATGCTAAGTCCGCCGGTACTATTGATGATGCCTTGTAAGAAGCCCTGTTCTTTTTCATTGACGTTTTTGGAAGCTAACGCTTGTAATGCTGGGCCTGACATGCCCCCTGTGACATTGATGAAAATTAACACGTAAATAAGAATTGGATTGGTTGTAAATGCATAGGAGAGGGTAGAGATTGCGCTTAAGAAAAATCCCCAATAAACAATTTTTAACTCGCCAAATATAGGCACGATCTTACCCAGTAAATAGCCTTGGGCAAACATGGAGCATATGCCAACAAAGGCAAGGGAATATCCAATTTCACTCATCCCCCAACCTAGGCGCTCACCAGACC
>CAKMZG010000117.1:7484-7712 GCA_929200335.1 uncultured Alphaproteobacteria bacterium
GCGTTGGGCAATGGCCGTGAAGAAAAAACCCGCTATCAGCACGGTAAGATTAGGGAAACGCTTTAAATGTGTTAAAGCACCAAATGGGTTGGATTTTTTAAATTCAACAGGGCTGCGGTTTTCTTGTGTAAGGGTTTCTGGAAAGAAGAAAAATCCGAATAAGAAATTGCAAAATGCAAGTGCAGCTGCAAAATAAAACGGCAAACGCAAATCTAATTCACCTAATAT
>CAKMZG010000118.1 GCA_929200335.1 uncultured Alphaproteobacteria bacterium
TTTTAAGAGCAAGTAGTTCCCCTCAACCAAAACAATGCGATGCTCTGGCAAAACCTTGCTGTCCCCTTCAACCACCGCATCAATGCTACGGTCAAATTCTGGCACATTCACCACCCCACCATCCACCGCTATTTCTTTAATCAGGTGTACAAATCCCTCGCCATCAAAAGTATGAGGTGCGCCCTTCCTAGCTCTGGCATCCATTTCATCCAAGATACTGTTATCCAAATGAAAGCCATCCATAGGCACAACAATGCTATCGGTAATTTGCGGATGCAGCGCTTCAGCTAATGTAGATTTGCCACCAGCAGGCGGCCCTGCAATGGCGATTATCAAGCGTTTGTCGCCCTGTTTTTGAGCCATAATGGCAGTTTTTATTTCCTTTAAAATCGCCATGAGGCCTCCAGAAAATTCAATGAACGATATTGTATCTCAGTCTTTTATATCTTGCCAGCGCCAAACAAAACTTATATTTATAGGCTACATTTTTAGAAAGGGTTATTGATGATTATTTGTTGTGGTGAAGCTTTAATTGATATGCTGCCCCGTGAATTGGATGGCGCGGATGTATTTTTGCCTGCTGCTGGCGGCGCTATATTTAATACAGCAATTGGTCTTGGTCGCCTTGGAGAGCCTGTCGGGTTTTTATGTGGCATATCAAGCGATATGTTTGGTGAACAGCTCCTAGATACTCTAAAAGCCTCAAATGTATCCACCGATTATTGTGTACGTCTAGATCAACCCACAACTCTAGCCTTTGTAAAGCTTGAAAATGGCCATGCCAAATATTCATTTTTTGATGAAAACTCAGCCCTTCGAATGTTAAGCGAGGCAAATTTACCTGCCCTACCAGTTTCCTGCAACGCCCTACATTTTGGTGCAATCAGCCTAATTCCTGAACCCTGCGGTTCTGCCTATGAGACATTGATGGCACGAGAACATAAAACCCGCGTGATTTCATTTGACCCTAACATTCGCCCCTCTTTCATCAAAGATGAGGCAGCCCACCGCTCTCGTATGAACCGCATGACAGCACAATCTGATATCATCAAAGTGTCCGATGAGGACATCGAATGGCTAGCCCCCAACACCCCACATGAAGAGACTATCAAAGGCTGGTTAGAAGGCGCTACATCCATTGTGATTCTTACCAAAGGTAGCGAGGGCGCGACAGCTTTTACAAAACACGGCGAAGCTTCCTGCGGTGTGCCAAAGGTTGAGGTTATAGATACGGTTGGAGCAGGTGATACATTTAATTCAGGCTTTTTAAGCGCCTTAAATCAAGCCGATTTGCTTGATAAAGCAGCACTTCATAACATCAGCAACGAGGCATTAGAAGCAGCCCTTGAATTGGGCGCAAAGGTAGCTGCCATCACGGTATCACGGGCTGGTGCCAATCCACCGTTTAAATCTGAATTATAAGTTAAAGGTAAGGCGAGAGCGTTAAAATCTCTCGCTATTTTCACCTGCACCAATGACTTTGCCGCGACTATCCAAAGCGATGACTTGAATATTATAAACATGGGAGCCATCACGCGCACATGGGCCTTTGTATTTATCCAAAGCACCTTCAGAAATAATTGCGCCTTTGGCTTCAACGGTGCCACCGCCATGTGCAATCTTAGGGGCATTTAAATCCACCATTTTAACGCGGTATTTAGCTGCATTTTCTGGCGCACCACCAACACGAATTTGCGGAGAAATATCAGAACAGCGATGTTTTTGAGTAAAGGTGAAAAACACACCTAATTTTGCTGCATCATCAGGGATAGAGCCTACACAACCCGTTAACAATCCCATAATACTAACAACACTTACTGCTTTAACTATATTCTTCATCTACCCACTCCGCTCTATAAGTACATTATACTTTCTCTGCTACAGCGCACCTAATGCGCACCACCAAGACTACCTGTTTTAACAGAATAATCAACTGCAATACCATATTCTGGATCATCATCGGCATCAACAATTAATTGCCCAGCCTTATTCAACAAACGATGACAATCATGAGATAAATGACGTAATTGCAGGGTTTTGCTTTCTGCTTCATACTTTGAGGCCAAACTTTCAATCGCTTGCAAAGCTGATTGATCCACTACACGACTGTTTAAAAAATCCACGACTATTAAATCAGGATCTGTTTTAGGATTAAACAACTCTGCAAATCCATCAGTTGAGCCAAAAAATAATGGGCCTTCGATGCGGTATACTTTTTTATCATCTAACTCTTCTATTTGTGCATGAATGCGTGATGCATTGTTCCAAGCAAAGGCTAGCGCAGATACAATCACTCCCACAACAACAGCAATGGCTAAGTCAAATTTAACCGTAACTGCTGTTACCAAAACAATCACAAATGCATCCATCCATGGAATTTTGCGGAAAATCTTAAAGCTCTGCCAAGCAAATGTTCCAATCACCACCATAAACATCACCCCGACAAGGGCTGCCAATGGAATTTGCTCAATCAAGCTTGAACCAAATAGAATGAAACTCAATAAAAAAAGTGCTGCAATAATACCAGATAGGCGCGTGCGCCCCCCTGATTTTACATTGATCATGCTTTGACCAATCATGGCGCAACCACCCATACCACCAAAGAAACCAGTGATCGTGTTAGCAGCCCCTTGAGCTAAACACTCCTGCGAAGAGCCGCCAGATTTGCCTGTAATCTCGCCAACAAGGTTCAAGGTCAACAAGCTTTCAATCAAGCCAATAGCTGCTAAAATTAGCGCATATGGAAAGATTATTTCCAATACTTTAAAATTTTGCGCCCAAGCTTCACCGGTCATTTCAAATGCAAATGGTACTTGTGGAATATGAAAACTCGGCAATTCGCCTTTAATAGACGCCAAATCACCAACGCGCGGAATATCAATACCAAAGGCAATAACAATGGCTGCCACAATAGCAATACCTGCAAGAGGCGCTGGGATGGCTTTGGTGAATTTAGGCATAAAATGGATAATCGCCATAGTAAGTGCGACCAAGCCTAGCATAATCAGGAGTGGCATACCTGACATCCAAACTTTTTCACCAGCATCTCCAGCAATCTTAAACTGACCTAATTGAGCCAAGAAAATCACAATAGCAAGACCATTCACAAAGCCCAACATCACAGGATGCGGTACAAGCCGGATAAATTTGCCCAATTTAAATATGCCTGCGAGCAATTGTAATATGCCCATCAAGACGACGGTGGCAAAAAGATATTCAACCCCATGGGTAGCAACAAGAGATACCATAACCACAGCCAAAGCACCGGTTGCACCAGAAATCATGCCTGGACGACCACCAAATAATGCAGTTACTAATCCAACAATGAATGCAGCATATAAGCCAACAAGTGGATGAACACCTGCAACAAAAGCAAATGCAACAGCTTCTGGCACTAAAGCTAGAGCAACTGTTAAACCTGAAAGCACTTCTGTCTTGATTTGACTTGGCGTTAATTCTGCCAGACTGTCGCTACTTGAGCGTTTTACAGAAAGACGTTTTGCGAAAGCAGCGAGGCTTGCCTGAACCATAATATTCCTTAAATTGTTTTGATTTAATCAATATGCTAATTTAATTTTGGCACATATCTAAAATATAAGTTGCGCCCTTCATAAACTATTTTTTAAAATTGTGTAGACTAAATTGGTATTATATCATCAATAATATACAGATCACTAAATGATAAAATGACAAGTCCCAGCGCCTTGACTAAATTTTAAGGAAAATTGATATATTTATATGGAGTTTCAATATATCTTATTATATATAGGCGAAGAAAATTCAAATACGTAAAGGAAAAACCATGAGCCAAACAACAATGACATTAGAGGCCATCGAACAATTAGCAAAAGATGCCCTTATGGGTGCCGGTGCAAGTGAAGCAGCTGCAAGCGCTGTTGCAAAATCCACATGGCGTGCTGAACGCGATGGTGTACGCTCCCATGGTTTGATGTATGTGCCAATTTATGCCGAACATGTGCAATGCGGCAAAGTTGACGGCAAAGCCGCACCTGAAGTAAGCCAACCTAAACCTTCTGCCCTTCGTATTGACGCCAAATCAGGCTTTGCCCATCCTGCTATTGATGCAGGGTTTGATAAATTTATCGATACGGCCAAATCTCAAGGCGTTGCTGTCATGAGCGTTTTCAATTCTTACAATTGTGGCGTTTTAGGCCACCACGCAGAACGCATAGCAGAAGAAGGCCTTATTGGACTTTGCTTCACCAATGCACCTGCATCTATTGCCCCTACTGGTGGCTCTAAGCCAGTGATTGGAACTAACCCATTTGCTTTGGGTATTCCAAGTCAAGATGGGGTGCATTTTGTGATTGACCAATCTGCTAGCGCCATTGCCAAAAGTGAAATTATGTTGCGCAACCGTGAAGGCAAGGCCATTGAACCAGGTTGGGCATTGGACGCAGAGGGCAACTCTACCCTTGATGCAAGCGAAGCCCTAAAAGGCTCCATGGTGCCAAGTGGTGGCGCAAAGGGTTTTGGTGCTGGCCTTATGGTAGAAATTTTTGCAGCTTGCTTAAGTGGTGCTGTTCTGGGTAAAGATGCCAGCCCGTTTTCTGGTACCGTTGGCGGCCCACCAAATACGGGACAGTGCTTCATTGCTTTTGACACAGAAAGCTTTTCTGGCGGCGCATTTCATGATCGCGTTGATAGCTTAGTTGCTGCAATCACAGCAGAAGAAGGTACCCGCCTACCCGGCTCTCGTCGTTCAGGCGCACGCGTCAACACAGCAGCAGGTGTTGCGGTTGATGATGCATTAATCGAACGCATCACAGCTTTCTGCGCTTAAGGTTTAAGATCAAAAAATTTAGGGCTTGATGCGTTTATATGAATTCAAAATACAGTTCTAGTTTCTTTTATTTGAGCGAATAAGTCTCGTTTACGTGAAATCACCTAAACGGTACACGCGCTATCCGCCTTTTTTATTTCCAGTTTTCTAAAATCCAAGGGGTTGAGCGTACATGCTTATAAAGCTTTTTCCATGCCGCCTTACCATCTAATGGCCAAACGCCAATTGCGGCCTCGTCTGGATCTGGCTTGCCTGTAAATGCAATTGCTTTTGCAGATTTTGGTAATTTTGGCGTTATGAAAAAATTTAATGGCCATTTTGGCAATAAGGAATGCTTAAAACTCAACACCCATTCGTTAGGCCAGAAGCGCTGCTCAGAAATCTCACCCGAAATATATTGTTGCTCAATTTCATATTTAGCCATGACCGCCTCTGGGTCTTTCATAAAATCATCATAGATATGGCTATGTTGGCCTATTCTAAATCGAAACAGTGAGGTATTGCCAATTTGTAATTTGGGTTGACGCCAATTATGAATGACGCAGTATTTGCCCGACTCATAATCAAAAAACTCATCTAAATGGCCTGTGATAATCATATCCAAATCTAAGAACAAGACATCACCCTCAAGATCAAAAAGCTCAGATTGCCAAAGTGAAACTTTTCGCCATGGGTTCCACATAGCACGCTCAGGTGCTGAGTATTCAGGCAAAGGATAAATTTTAACTTCCTCATTCACCCCTTCGCCATCATCGGTAAAACACACTAAACGCGTTGGTCTCGTGGTATTACGTTTGATCATTGACCATAATTTATTTACAAAATCAGCGGGGTAACGCGTACCCCATTTCATGCAGATGATGGTTTGCAAATCATCTCTCCCGTTAAATTCTTTATTCCTTGAATAATCACATTTTGTTGACTTATCAAGTCAAGGATTTGAAAGCTCATAAATTTAGGTTAGAGTTATTCCATATTCTAAATTAATAACATCAGAAGCCATTTCCATGACCCAACCTAATATTGTCCTTATCATTGCAGATCATGTTGCTTATGCCGGCCATTATGGCAATGAACGCTATCCCTATCGCTGGCCAAATTTAGAGGCCATAGGCAATGAGGGTGCTTGGTTTGAAAATGCATATGCGGTTACTCCCGTTTGCACACCATCACGCGCCAGCTTAATGACAGGCAAACGCCCTGATAAACATGGGCTGCGTTGGAATGCCGAATATCCTATTCCTGATAATTTAAAAGAGTTTCGCGAGGGCGAAAAACTCTATGCCCACGGGCTTTCTGATCAAGGCTATGATAATTATTATTACGGCAAATGGCATTGCGGCAAAGAAAAGCTGCCCGAAGACTATGGTTTAAAAGGATGGAGCTTGCCCGAATATGGTAATCTCTATGGTTCTGAGCGCTATAAAGCTTATTTAAAGGATATTGGCGAAACCCAACCCATGTGTCGGATAGACCATCATTTAATGCGCCCAAAGTTGGACGGCACAGATGTTTTGATGGATCCCGTAGAGCCATGGGATTATATGGATGGCGTTGGAGTTCTATTAGGATCTCCTGAAGTGCAAGAGCAATTTTTTATTGCTAATTTAGCCATTGACCAATTGGAGCAATTGGCAACACAAAAAAGCGACAAGCCTTTTTCTCTCGTTGTTAGCCTATGGGGGCCACATCACCCCTATTACCCAAGCCAATTTTTTGCTGACATGATAAATCCGCTGGATATCCCGCCTTATCCAGGGTTTGATGAAACTCTAGAAGACAAGCCGCTTCGTTATCGCGCACACCGTGATTTACGCTGCCTACATCGTGCCCATGAACGCTGGGCAGAATGGGAGATTTGGCAAACCGTGCTAGCGCGTTGCTATGCCCAAGGCTTACAAACCGATGCAGCAATTGGACGGATTAATGACACCCTAAAACGCCTAGGACTAGCAGATGACACTTTATTAATTGTGACCGCTGATCACGGTGATGGGGCTGCAAGTCACGGTGGGGTTTGGGATAAATATTCAACCTTCACAGAAGAAGTTGCCAAAGTCCCTCTAGTGATGCGTTATCCAAAGTCCATTAAGCCAGAAACTCGCGTATCAGACTACGTCAATTTAATGGATATCAGTGATACGCTTTTAGATGTTGCCGGCATCGATAAGAGCGCCCCTATCCGCAAAAATATGGATGGGGAAAGTTTAATTGATTTTTGTAATGATAAAGCCAACCGCCAATCTATGATTTTAGATCACTATGGACATTCGGGAGATGTGAGTTACCAAAAAATATGCTACGATGGCGATTGGAAATATGTCGCTTGTTATGGCGATGGGGATGAACTCTATAACCTTAAGGACGATCCCCATGAATTAAAAAATCTAATTGACGATATTGCTTATGATACGGTTAAACACCATATGCGCCATATGATTATTGATCACATGTTAAATCGACGCGAAATGCGTAAATCAATTAGGCCTCCAGAATTTTTAGAAAAAGGCATCGTCTTTTCATCTGCTCTTTGGCCTAGAGAGGAAACTCTGTTATTGTTTAAATTACAAACGATAGAGGGTCTTAAAACATAAGATTGCCTCAAATATCGGTTTTATTGAATCAGCTCAGACTTTATCTGTTCAAATCTAAAACGAAAAATCATATTCATATGCTTGATAGAAATAACACATTTTACTCAAAATTCTTCTTGGTTATTGCCTTTATTTTCTTGGCGGGAATGAGCGCTCAATTGCAAGCTCAAGAAATTCAACAGCCGCTTCAACCAGACCAAAAATCTATTGTTGAAAAAATCAATACTAAACAAAGGGCAGAGTTAAAAGAAGA
>CAKMZG010000119.1 GCA_929200335.1 uncultured Alphaproteobacteria bacterium
CTGATGAGCAGGACATGCGTAAAATGGGTGGTCTTCGTACCCACATTAAGAAAACCTATTGGATGATGGTGATCGGTACTATCGCAATCACTGGCGTTGGTATTCCAGGAACATTATTTGGTACGGCTGGTTTCTTCTCAAAGGATGCGATTATCGAAAGCGTCTATGTGGGAACGAATATTGCATCAGGATATGCCTATGCGATGCTTGTTATTGCCGCGCTATTCACCAGTTTCTATTCTTGGCGCCTAATTTTCATGACATTCCATGGTAAACCACGCGCTTCAGCTGATGTGATGAGCCATGTGCATGATAGCCCGCCAGTTATGATGATCCCGCTTTATATTCTAGCAGTGGGCGCTTTATTTGCTGGTATTCTATTCTATAGCCAATTCATTGGCGCACATCATGAGCATGGTCATCTTGATCCACATTACTTAGAGTTCTGGAAATCTGCCTTGGCTCAAGGTGAGGGCGCTCAACATATTCTTGAGAATTTCCATCACGTACCCTTGTTGGTTAAACTGTCCGCATCAATCGTGATGTTGCTCGGTCTTCTATTTGCTTGGTGGTTCTATATTAAATCACCAGATGTGCCAAAAACTTTGGCTCAACAGCACAATGGGCTTTATAAGTTTTTGCTGAATAAGTGGTACTTTGATGAGCTTTATGATGTTATTTTTGTACGTCCAGCAAAATGGTTAGGTCGTATGTTGTGGAAGCATGGCGATGGTACGGTGATCGATGGATTTGGTCCCGATGGTGTTGCTGCGCGTGTTCAAGCGATTACTGCAAGGATTGTTAAATTGCAAACTGGTTACGTTTATCATTATGCCTTTGCCATGTTGATTGGTGCGGCAGCCCTTATTACTTGGATGATGTTGGGAGGAGCAAGCTAATGATTGATTGGCCAATTCTTTCTACCGTAACATTTTTACCGCTTGCTGGCGCAATTATGCTCATGCTCATTCGTGATGACAGCGAGATTGCGCGTCGCAATATCCGTTATGTGGCGCTTTATACAACGCTTTTCACATTTGTTTTATCTCTATTGATTTGGTGGGATTTTGATAACGCCAATGCTGGTTTCCAGATGATAGAGAAATTTGAATGGATACCGGGCGGCATTGCCTATCACATGGGCGTGGATGGTATATCTATGCTGTTTGTGATTTTGACCACTTTCTTGATGCCATTTTGTATTTTGGCAAGTTGGGAAAGTATTCAAAATCGCGTTAAAGAATATATGATCGCTTTTCTAATCTTAGAATGCATGATGATCGGTGTGTTCTGTTCATTGGATATTGTATTGTTTTATGTGTTCTTTGAAGCAGGCCTAATGCCTATGTTCTTAATCATTGGTGTTTGGGGTGGTAAACGCAGAATTTATGCTAGCTTTAAACTGTTCTTATATACATTCCTTGGCGCGGTTTTCATGCTGCTTGCAATTATGGCAATGTATTGGGATGCAGGTACAACGGATATTCCGGAGCTTTTGGCACACGACTTCCCACCAGAAATGCAGACTTGGCTATGGTTTGGTTTCCTAGCTTCATTTGCTGTGAAAATGCCAATGTGGCCAGTGCATACATGGTTGCCAGATGCACACGTTGAGGCACCAACTGCGGGGTCAGTCATCCTTGCGGGTATTTTGCTGAAAATGGGTGGCTATGGTTTCCTACGTTTTTCAATTCCAATGTTCCCAATCGCTACATTTGATTACAGCTGGTTGATTTTCACCCTTTCTGTGATCGCCATTATTTATACATCACTTGTAGCGCTTATGCAGGAAGACATTAAAAAGCTGATCGCTTATTCTTCTGTTGCTCATATGGGTTATGTGACTATGGGTATCTTCTCAGTTAATGCAAATGGCCTTCAAGGTGGCATTTTCCAAATGTTAGCGCATGGTCTGGTGTCTGGTGCATTGTTCTTATGCGTAGGGGTTATTTATGATCGTATGCATACGCGTGAAATTTCAGCCTATGGTGGTGTGGTTAATCGCATGCCAAAATATGCGGTGGCATTTTTGATTTTCACCATGGCGAATGTGGGCTTGCCTGGCACTGCTGGATTTATCGGAGAGTTTTTAACCCTTGTGGGTGTTTTCCAAGTAAATACTTGGGTGGCATTATTTGCAACTACAGGGGTTATTCTATCAGCGGCCTATGCCCTTTGGCTCTATCGCCGTGTGGTATTTGGTGCCTTAGATAAGGAAAGTTTAAAACAATTATTGGATTTGGATAAACGCGAAAAGCTAATACTTTATCCATTGGTTGTCTTGGTTATCTTCTTCGGGGTTTATCCTTCACCTGTCTTTGATGTGACAGCGGCTTCTGTCGATAATCTGATCACGAATTATAATGCTGCCATTGAGGCAGTAAGCACCTTAGCGCATTAAGGTTTATAGAAGTTTTTGAAACAAGAAACGGTACAAAATGTTTGATGTAATTCCAAATCTCGACCTTCTAATGCCAGAACTCTGGCTTGCTGCGGGGGCTTTGATTTTATTGATGGTTGGTGCATATGCAGGCAATCGTTCGGCGCGTGTTGTGACGGGGCTATCTGTTGCTTTATTGGTAATAACAGGCGTTTGGCTGTTGCTTTTAACGGGCAAGGGTGTGGCTTTTAATGGTGCATTTATTCTTGATGATTTTGCTCGTTATATGAAGCTGTTAGCGCTTATTGGTTCTATTGTGGCTATTATTATGTCCGTGGGATACCGTGATGGTGCGCATTTTAATCGCTTTGAATATCCTGTACTTATCATTCTCGCCACATTGGGCATGATGGTAATGATTTCAGCTGGTGATATGCTTGCGCTTTATCTAGGCCTTGAATTACAATCTCTAGCACTTTATGTGGTTGCGGCATTAAACCGTGATAATTTAAAATCAACAGAGGCTGGTCTAAAATACTTTGTGCTTGGCGCTTTGTCATCTGGCATGTTGCTCTATGGTATTTCGCTAGTTTATGGTTTTGCGGGTCATACAGGTTATGAGACTATTTCTGATGTTGTCACAGGTGAAAACCGCAGTCTCGGCATTGTGTTTGGTCTGGTGTTCATTCTTGCTGGGCTAGCCTTTAAGATTTCTGCCGTGCCATTTCATATGTGGACGCCTGATGTTTATGAGGGCGCGCCAACTCCTGTAACGGCTTTCTTTGCTTCAGCGCCTAAAGTGGCAGCTATGGCTATGTTGGTTCGTATTGTAATGGGGGCATTTGATCATATTACGCCAGATTGGCAGCAAGTTCTTGTCTTTGTCGCAATTGCATCCATGGTATTGGGGGCTTTTGCAGCGATTGGACAGAGCAACATCAAGCGTTTGATGGCTTATTCTTCTATTGGTCACATGGGCTATGCACTTGTTGGTCTATCTGCGGGTACACAAGCTGGTGTGACTGGCGTAACCCTTTATATGACTATCTATATGGTTATGACATTGGGAACATTTGCCTGTATTCTTGCTATGCGTCGTTCAGATGGTAATGTGGAGCAAATTAGTGATCTTGCGGGACTTTCTAAAAATAACCCAATACTGGCATTTTTCTTAACTGTATTGATGTTTTCGCTTGCTGGTTTGCCACCTTTAGCTGGTTTTTGGGCAAAGTATTTCGTTTTCATCGCAGCGATTGAAGCAAAATTATTTGCACTTGCTGTTATCGGTGTTCTAGCCTCAGTTGTTGGTGCTTATTATTATCTGCGTATCATTAAAACAATGTGGTTTGATGATGCAGAAACTGGCTTTCTGCCAATGGCTGGTGAATTACGTTTAGTGTTGGGTATATCAGGATTGTTTGTTTTGTTTTACGTCTTGATAAATGGCACTTTATATAACCTAGCAAGTAGTGCAGCGCGTTCATTCTTTTAGAAAATTATGCACCTAGTAAATTCAGGTTGATGCTCTAGAGGCCTTAATTTACGCGAATAGTTCTCGTTTAAGTGAATTCACATAAACGTTAAACGTGCTAGAATACAAATTGAGCTTTGAACATTAAACAGAGGTATTCCCATCGAACTTCACGGTATTTCTGCAATTCCGCTTAAAGGGCTAAAGGGTGTATCCCATATAGCCCTTGGCGATGTTGGCTCTACCACTGATGAATGTTTAGAGCTTTATAAGCCACATGCTCGGCAAGATTTTTTTAATCAAAATATTGAATATCTTTGGGTAACGGGCGCAAGTCAATCCAAGGGTAGGGGGCGCCATGGTCGACAATGGATTTCTGAACAGGGAAATTTATACGCCTCCCTATTGATGTTAATTGATATTCCATTGGAACAACTCAGTACGTTGCCTTTCGTTTCCGTTCTGGCAGCTTATAATGCTATTGCGCCACTATTACCAAAGACTACGCGGTGTGAAATTAAATGGCCGAATGATCTTCTGATTAACGATCAAAAAGTATCGGGTATTTTGTTGGAAAGCCACAGTAATTTGCACCATCAGCAATCGGTTATTATGGGGTGTGGGATAAATGTTATGCATTATCCAGATAATCCTGCATATCCAACCACAAGTTTGGCTCGCGAAGGAGTTAATATACTACCAGAGCAATTGTTTTTATTGCTTGCTAAAGAAACTGCTAATTTGCTAGAAGTCTGGGATTACGGAAATGGCTTCAATCAAATTAGGCAGATGTGGCTTAATCATGCTAAGGGCATAGGAAAGCGGCTACAGGTTAAAATCAATGATCATGAGGAATATGGTATTTTTCACGGTATCGATGAAACAGGGTGCTTGCTTTTAGATTGCTCCAGTAAAGGCGTAATAAAAATTTCAGCAGGTGATGTTTTCTTTCCTGAATAAGGGATTTGAGAAAACTAGAAAGTTATTAAAATAAATGGTAAAAAAGCAAGAAGAACTTTAGTTTGTGCCGCTAGGCGGTGTTGGTGAAATTGGTATGAATATGGCACTTTATGGCTATGGCTCTGCTAAAGATCGCCAGTGGATTATTGTCGATGTTGGGGTTACTTTCCCAGGGCCTGAACTACCAGGCGTCAATTTGATCTTACCAGACATTCAATTTGTTGAAGAAAATATCAAAGACATTAAAGGCATTGTGATTACCCATGCCCATGAGGATCACTATGGTGCTCTTTTATCGCTTTGGCCAAAAATGCGCCTTCCGGTTTATTGTACGCCTTTTACGGCTGGTATGCTGGAAAGTAAAATGGTTAGTGAGCCTGGCGCTCCAGAAATTCCATTGCATGTGTTTAAAGCAGGCGAGACGGTTAATATTGGTGATTTTGAAGTAGAAGCCATTAATGTGACCCACTCAATTCCTGAGCCTGTTGCCCTTGCAATTAAAACCCCGCTTGGCAAAGTAATTCACACAGGCGATTGGAAAATGGATCCTGATCCAACCTTGGGCAATGTTACTGATGAGAAGCGATTGAAGGAATTGGGGGATGAGGGGATTTTGGCACTCGTTTGCGATTCCACCAATGCCATGCGTGATGGTGTTTCACCAACAGAAACGGCAGTAAGTGAGAGTTTAGAAAAAGTTATATCTGATGCACCGGGCAGGGTGTTGATTACCACTTTTTCATCTAATGCAGGGCGTATTCGCTCTATTGCGCAGGCGGCTAAAAAAGTTGGTCGTAAAGTGATGTTATCTGGTCGTTCGCTACGCCGCGTGGCAGATGTCTCGCGCGAGCTTGGCTATTTAGATGGTTTGGATGAATTTGTTGATGAAGAGATGTTTGATAGCATTCCGCGTAAAGAACTGGTTATGATTTTAACAGGTTCACAAGGAGAAAACCGCGCTGCTCTTGCAAAATTAGCTTTTGATAAACATCCACGCCTTTCCATCACTCCAGGAGATAGTGTTGTATTCTCATCACGCACCATTCCAGGTAATGAGAAGCCAATCATTGAGATTAAAAATGAACTGATAGAAAAGGGCGTTGAGATTATCACCGATAATGATGCGCTGGTTCATGTTTCTGGCCATCCAAGAATTGGCGAATTGAAAAATATGTATAAATTAGTGCGCCCAACCATTGCCGTGCCTGTCCATGGCGAGGCCGCACATTTGGTAGCGCATGGAAAATTGGCTGCATCCTTTGGTGTACCAGATGTTGCTCATGTGCGGAATGGTAACATGTTGCGATTAGCGCCTGGCCCCTCAGAAATTGTTGACGATGTTCCATTTGGTCGGACTTATAAGGACGGTCATGTTATTGGAACATTTGATGATATAGGGGTTCGTGAGCGCCGCTCCATCAGTTTCGCAGGCTTGATCGTTGTCTCAGCTAATTTTGATGTGCATTATAATCTTGCTGATGAACCTGATATGGTGATTGAAGGTTTGCCTTATCTCGATGGTCATGGCTCTTCAGATGAAGATGAGATGGAAGTGATAATTTACAGCGCTGTTATGGGAACCATCAAAAGCTTCCCTAAAAACCGTCGTAAGGATTTAGCAAAATTACGTGAATCCATTCGTCGTGCGGTTCGCTCTGCTGTGAATGAGCGTTGGGGTAAAAAACCTGTTACCCATGTGTTTGTTAATCGGTTTTAATTAAAAAGGGGGCAAGATGATGTTGGGTAATTTAAATCATGTGGCTTTGGCTGTGCCTAACTTAAAAGCCGCTCAAAAAGCCTATGAAGACAGTTTAGGTGCTAAATTATCACAACCTCAAGCCTTGCCTGAACACGGCGTTACAGTTGTTTTTGTAGAGTTGCCTAATACCAAGATTGAACTGCTAGAGCCTCTTGGTGAAGATAGTCCTATCGCTGGTTTTTTGAAAAAAAATCCCGATGGCGGCATGCATCATTTGTGCTATGAAGTGAATGACATATTACATGCGCGGGATCATCTCGTTGAAAATGGTGCGCGGGTATTAGGCGATGGAGAACCAAAAGTTGGCGCTCATGGTAAACCGGTATTGTTTTTGCATCCTAAAGATTTTTTTGGCACACTCATTGAACTGGAACAGGTGTAAATTAACATGGCCTTATTTACTGCATTTGCAATATATTTCATCATTTGGTGGCTTTGCCTATTCATTACTTTAGCTTTCCATGGCCCTAGCCAACTTGAAGCAGGCGAGATAGTGCAGGGCACAGATCCAAGCGCACCAGTTGAACATAAGATGTGGCAAAAACTTTTGATCAATAGCATAGTGGCAGGGGGGATTTTTTGTCTATTTTGGGTGTCAGTGAACTATTTCGATTTAGGATTTGATGATATTCCTAAATTCGGCCCAGCCGTTAGCCATTGAGAGAATTAATCCTTGATTATTCAGGCTTCCAAATTATTGAGTTATCTTTTTTAATAAAATTATAAATGGAATTTATAATTTTTTCTCCGGCATTCCCATCGCCAATTAAACCTTCTGGATGAGCATTCGGGATTGTAATATTTTGCACAGAATTGAATAAAACATCATTTTTAGGTTCAATAACGTGCATCCAGCCAGCTTGTTCTATTTCCAACCATGGTGCCGCAGCCATGGGGACAATACTTGGTTTATGAGCCCAAAAGCTTTCTCGTGATAAACCTCCAGAATCTGTAACAACAATCTTTGAATTAAGCAGTAGACACATTAAATCTAAATAGCCTACAGGATCTATGAATTTTACATTACCATTTGATTGCCATTTAATACTGTTAATGGCCTTCCCAGTACG
>CAKMZG010000120.1 GCA_929200335.1 uncultured Alphaproteobacteria bacterium
AAAAATTATTTCATATACCACTACCGGATCAAGGCCATGATGTCGTTTTCTCCCAAGATTTAAATTGGGGTGTTGGTTTTGCCCGCGGCCCAGGCAATTTTGCCCTTGCATTTGACCCTCAAAATAAGCGTAAATCTATAGTGTTTCACACACCTCATAATCGTCATTTTTATGGCCATGGGGTATTTTCAGCAGATGGAAAATTGCTTTATGCCAGTGAGAATGATTTTGAGCATTCAACAGGTGTGATTGGCATATATGATGCCACAGACGGCTTTAAGCGCATTGGAGAAATTTGGGCAGGTGGCACGGGGTCTCACGATGTTATTCTAATGCCAGATCAAAAAACTCTTGTGGTTGCTAATGGTGGGATTGACACCCATCCTGATTTTGGTCGGACAAAATTAAACGTCGATACTATGATATCAAGCATTATTGCAATTGATATTGCATCAGGTGCTGCAACTGGGGTTTATAAACTTCCTGAGGAACTAAATAAAATTTCACTGCGGCATTTGACTGTGGACAGTCAAGGCACAATTTGGATTGCCGGACAAAAAGAAGGGGCGCAAGTTAGACTTGATAAATTGCCACTTATTTTTAAGATTAAGCAAGGTGAAGATATTGAGGAAATTCTATTGCCGCCTGAAATAAATGCTGGTTTTAGTGGTTATGTGGGTTCTATTAAAGCCTGTAAAGATGATTATATTGTTGCCACTTCGCCAAAAGGCAATCATTTGGTTAAGTTTAGCAGTAATGACCCATCTAAGATAGAAGTTAAGAATATTCCTCGTGTTTGCGGTATTGCTCAAACTGGAGAAGGCTATATCGCCTCTACAGAACATGGGCTTTGGATTCATGAAAATCAAGAAATTGAGTTCGACGGCCACTCATGGGCTAATCATATAGAAGTTGCTAAACTTTAGATCACCTTTAAGGAGTATGCTTTGCAACGGCGCATTTTGCGCATATGCTGGGTTAGATTAAAGTGATTCTAGCGCGTGTAGCCTTTAGGTGAATTCATTCAAATGCATCACGCTCTATTGTGTATATAGTTTCTATATTGGATGTTATATGACTGAGCGCTCATTACCAGACGGTCTTTTGGATTTATTTTATTCCATTGCGATAGAAGCAGGTAAAGCTGCCATGTCACACTATGGTTCGCAATTAAAGGTTGAATATAAAGAAGATTTAAGCCCTTTAACCCTTGCAGATAAATTGGTTGATGGCATTATTTGTAACGCCTTAACTCAGGCTTATTCTAACATTCCTATCATTAGTGAAGAACGGCCTTTAAAGGATTTTGAAAACCTCGTTAAAGGGCAGTTTTTTTTAGTAGATCCAATTGATGGCACCAAAGAATTTATTCAAAACCGTGATGCCTTTACCATAAACATTGCCTTGATAGATGAAGGCATGCCAGTAGCTGGTCTTTTATATGCACCAGCTTTAGGGCGGTTATTTATAGCCGATGTCTTATCTAAGCTCTGTTTAGAGCATCGTATACCAGTAGTTTTTAACGGCCAATTGTCAAAATCTAGGGCTATTTGTCATGAATTAATGAAGCAAGAGCAATTGCCGGCTATTAAATTGCTAACTTCTCAATCTCACCCCAATGAAAAAGACCAAGAATTCATTGAACTGAATAAAATTCAAGATGATGAGATCATGCGTATTGGCTCATCTTTAAAATTTGCTTTAATCGCAGCGGGTGAAGCTCAGATTTATCCAAGGTTTAACTGTACCATGGAATGGGACACGGCCGCAGGCCAAGCTATTTTAACCGCAGCAGGTGGCGCGGTGGTTGATTTTTCAGGCCAACCCTTGCGATATGGCAATTTTGGATTAAAAAATGGAAACTTCATTGCAAAGTCTAATAGCCAGCTGTATTCAAAAGAGTATACTCTGCCATAAAATTTGCTATATCTTATTGAATCCGTTAAATGAAATTGTTCAACCTAAATCAAAAGGAAAACCTGTGACCATTCGATTGCATAAAGGTGATTTACCAGACCTCTCAAATTATTATGATAGCGTTGCTATTGATACAGAAACGCTCGGGCTAAATCCATTACGTGATAGGCTTTGTGTGGTGCAATTATCGCCGGGGGATGGTACCGCTGATGTGATCCAAATCGAAAAAGGCCAGCGTGAAGCGCCGAATTTAGTCAAATTGCTATCGGATCAAAATATGACAAAGATTTTCCATTTCGCGCGTTTTGATATTGCCGTGCTTTATCATTATTTAGGCGTAATGACGACACCTGTTTATTGCACGAAAATTGCATCAAAATTAACTCGTACCTATACAGATCGCCATGGATTAAAAGACCTATGCCGTGAGCTATTGGGGGTTGATCTATCAAAGCAACAACAAAGCTCTGACTGGGCGGCTGAAACTTTAACGCCTGCTCAGCAAGAATATGCGGCCTCCGATGTTTTATATTTGCATGATTTGCGTTCGCATTTGAATAAACGTTTGCAGCGCGAGGAACGAGAAGCAGAAGCTAAGGCTTGTTTTGAGTTTTTACCAACTCGTGCTAAATTAGATTTAATGGGGTGGAGTGAGCAAGACATTTTTTCTCATAGTTAATTCAGCTGTTTCTGATTGTAATATATTGAGTTAGCCTAATTATGGGCTTTAGCCCTATTATTACCATAGTTTTAAGGTCTTTACTCAATGCAAGGCTAACCTAAAAAATGGGCGCTAGGCCAACCTACAAACGGGTAGGTGCCCACCTGAAATTTATTGTGTTGAAAAGAGTTTTGAGTTTGAATAGAGATAATAACAATAGTGATGGGAAAAATCCCGCTGCAATGCCTGCTTCAACAGATGAATTGGTGGCAGAGTTTCGTGCTATTGATCAACAAAAAAACGATGTTTTAACACCTGAACAACAAGCCTATCGAATACAACAAATCCAAAAGGCTCAGCAGAGCCAAGTGCAACACAGCCAGATGAATTCAAAAGTCGTTGGATCTGCTGTTAATCAAGCCAATACTAACGAATCTATTATTGTAGCACCACCTGCTGATCATCTCTCACAACATGCTTCAAATATACCCTTAAATCATCAAGGTGGGCAGCATAGGTCTCCTAATGTTGCAGCATCTAGTGAGCCTGTTAACATGCGTACAGCGAGTGATTTCACAAAAGCACATAAGCATTCACGCTGGGTTAAGCGATTTAAGTTATTATTGCCTTTAGTAGCTGCTGTAATTGTGGTGGGTTTGATTGCCTTTGGTTTGTTCTATCGCCAATTACCAGATAATGTATCGGTAGATTCAGCTGCGATCTCAGATGGCAATCTTGTAATGGATAGCCCAAATTTAGATGGTTTTGATGATAAAGATCGCCCCTATTCTGTTAAAGCAAAACGTGCCATTCAAGATTTGAAAAATACGGATGTGATTAAGCTGGAAGGCATTCAGGCAGATTTGCCCATTGATGATAAGAATTTTGCTAAAGTTAATGCGGCAAAGGGAATTTATGATAATAAAGCGCAAACTTTGAAATTAAGCGAAGAGATTATTCTTAATAGTTCCAATGGTTATGTAATAACGCTACAAGAGGCAGATATTGACGTGCAAAAAGGGACTTTAATCTCGAATGCACCTATAAGTGTTGAATCTCCAAATGGCAATATCACGGCTGAGGCATTAGAAATCAAGGATAATGGCAAGCGTATTGTCTTCAAAAACAAAGTAAAATTAATTTTTCAATTACCGAATTAATCATCTTTTATAGATTTTATTGATAAATAGGCTCATAAAAGATATGAATAAGTTAAAATTGCAGAAAATCGCGAGTAGTCATTAATTACGCAGAATGCATAAAGGATATCAACCATGTTAAATTTAGCCAGTTCTAGGCATTATGTGCAAAAAATCATTAAGGCTATGGCTTTTCTGGCAATGGGCTTTTTTATCGCATCTGCAATTACGCAAACTGCGCAGGCCCAGGGCTTTGATAAGGCTTTCCAAGGATTTAATTCAAATAATAAAGCGCCAGTAGAATTGGAGGCTGATAATCTTGAAGTGTTAGACGGTGAAGCTAAGGCTATTTTTTCTGGCAATGTAAATGTTACTCAAGGCAAGACGGTCTTAAAAGCAAAACGCATTGTGGTCTTTTATGATAAGCAAGCCAGCGATAGTGATGAGCCAGCAGGTAACATTAAGAAGATGGTCATTGACAGCAAAGTCTATGTGCGCTCCGAAGATAATGTGGTAACTGCAAATTCGGCTAATGTAGATATGAAATCTCAGCTAATAACCTTAAAAGGCAACGTAACCTTAACTCAGGGTGGTAAAAATGCTGCAACAGGGGATGTTTTAACCGTTAATTTAAAAACTGGTAAAGCACGTTTATCGAGCAATAAGAAAAAGCGCATTCAGATGATTTTTTCACCAGGCTCTATTAATAAAGATAAAGCAAATTAATCATTTACTGAGGGCGCCGCAGGACACTACAGGGTGGCACAGGATGCCACAAGGGGCTATCAGGCACTATTGATGCCATCAAGATAAAATTCGGAAAATTTAATGCTTAATCAAACAACGCAAGACCAACAAACCAACATAGAGCAGCCTCAAGGTTCTTCTAATGCTGGCCTTTTGATGGTTTCAGGATTAGAAAAAAGCTATAAGCGCCGCAAGGTAGTAGATGGGGTTAGTTTAGGCGTACGCCGTGGTGAAACGGTTGGCCTTTTGGGGCCAAATGGTGCGGGTAAGACTACATGCTTTTATATGATTACAGGTCTTGTTGTGGCGGATGCTGGGCGCATTGAATTAGATGGCCATGATATCAGTGGCACTCCTATGTATCGTCGTGCACGCCTAGGCATTGGATATTTGCCCCAAGAAGCATCTATTTTTAGAGGTTTAACCGTTGAAGAAAATATCATGGCGATTTTGGAAGTAGTGGAAAAAGACAAAACTGAGCGCAAGTATCAGTTAGATGCTCTTTTAGAAGAATTTAAAATATCTCACCTTCGCAAATCACCTGCCATTGCTTTATCAGGTGGTGAACGTCGACGCTGTGAGATTGCCCGAGCTTTAGCTTCAAAACCTGCCTATATGTTATTGGATGAACCTTTTGCTGGCATTGATCCAATTGCCGTTGGTGATATTCAAGAATTGGTTAGTCATTTGAATAAGCGGGGTATCGGCGTATTAATTACAGATCATAACGTACGCGAAACGCTTGGCTTAATTGATCGTGCATATATTATTGCCAATGGTAAAGTTTTAACTGAAGGGCGTCCAAATGAAGTAGTAGCAAACCCGGATGTGCGACGCCTTTATCTTGGCGATCATTTTACCCTTTAGATTATCCTTATATTTCCGACCAAGTTTCAGAATTTCTGAAAATGCAAAAGTTGCATCTTGAATATTTATACAATATTTTCCCACAGTTAACTGTTTTTTATCATATTGATATATTTTACTTAATTTAATTTTCCCCGCTGTTTATGCATTTTATTTTTGTTTAAATTTTAGGAATGTCAGCCTAATTTAATTAAAAAAATTCAATTTTTAATTGGATTTATCCAAAACATAGGGTTAGAATAAAGTATAATTTTTTCGGGATTGTAATCCTTACATTTCCCATTATTTATCTTTTTAAGAGCATTGTTTTAATATTGCTTTTATATCTTAAGCCTTAACGAAACCAACAAAAGGTGATTTTCATGACATTTAGAGTATCTGGTAAAAATATGGACGTAGGTGAAGCTTTACGCACACGCATTGAAGATGTAGTTGAAGGTGCTGTTACAAAATATTTTGATGGGGGTTACTCTGGACATGTTAATATGGAAAAACAGGGCGGGCTTTTTAAAGCTGATTGCGTTGTTCATCTGGATACAGGTATCTTGTTGCAAGCAAAGGGCGAGGCCGGTGATGCTCATGCTGCTTTTGATGCTTCAGCAGAGAGAATTGAGAAGCGTTTACGTCGCTATAAGCGTCGCTTAAAAGACCATCATGCAGGTGAAAATAATGCAGCACAAGAAATGGCTGATGCTGCATATATGGTAATGAGTTCACCGGAAAAAGAAGAAGAGATTGCAACCGACTATGCGCCAGCAATTATTGCAGAATCTTCCAAAAAAGTCAGCACACAAACTGTTGCTATGGCCGTCATGGAATTAGATTTGAAGGATGAGCCTGTTCACTTGTTTAAAAATGCTGCGTCAGGGGCAATTAATGTGGTTTATCGCCGTGAAGATGGCAATATTGGCTGGATTGATCCGGCAACTGCAAGCACAAATTAGAAAGCTGTTTATCTCGCATATTGGGGCTAAATCTGCAGGAATAGAAATATGGAATTAAATGATTTGCTTTCAGCAGAAACCATTCTGCCGAATTTAAAAGTCAATTCTAAAAAACAATTGTTACAAGAATTGGCGGACAAGGCTGCTGAATTAAATTTGCTGGCAAAGCGTGATATATTTGAAGCGCTTTTACAGCGCGAGCGTTTGGGCTCTACGGGTGTTGGCAATGGCATTGCTATTCCACATGGTAAGTTACAAGGGCTTGATCGTCTTGTTGGCATTTTTGCGCAATTAGAAAGCCCCATTGCCTTTGATGCAATTGATGATCAGCCCGTTGATTTGGTATTTTTAATCTTGGCTCCAGAGGGATCTGGTGCGGATCATTTGCGTATATTATCTAAGGTTTCACGGGTCTTGCGCAATGATGAAATCGTTCAGAAAATACGTTCAACAAAAGATGCCTCAGCAATTTATTCATTCCTAATAGATGAGGAAACATCACACGCCGCCTAGCGCGTATAGCATTTAAGTGGTATTTTATGACAAATTTTAGGAATATACCTGAACAGGAATTTATTTCTTCAATAGATGATTTATTGGCAATTTATCCTGAACCTGCGCCTAATACAGGGCAGATGATAAAAGAGCTGGATCACTTATGTGCGCCCTATCAAACTTTTATTGAGCATTCACCTTTTGTTATAGTAGCAACTTCGGGCAAAGAGGGCTTAGATTGTACGCCGCGTGGTGATCCTGCAGGCTTTGTGCGTGTTTTGGATGATAAGCATTTGGCTTTACCGGATAGGCGCGGGAATAATCGGGTGGATAGTCTTCGCAATTTAATAGAAAACTCTAAAATTTCATTATTATTCATGATCCCTGGGCATAACAATACGCTTCGGGTAAATGGCCATGCACGTATTACCATTAATGAAGACTTTTGTTCTGAATTCATTGTGCAGCAAAAGAAGCCACAATCAGTAATTCTCATTGAAATTGATAAAGTGTATGTGCAATGCGCCAAAGCTTTGATGCGCTCAAAACTTTGGCAATCCATTGATGAAAAAGCGGTTAAGGCATTGCCAACTGTTGGGGATATGATGAACCATATCACTAAGGGAAAATTTGATGGCAAAACTTACGACGCCAATTATCCTAAACATGCACAGAAAACCATTTATTAAACTTCATTTTACTAAAATTTTAACGAGTATTTTGATCGTATTCAAAAGCTCATAGCATAGGGAATGAATAGCGCATATATAGCCAAGATCATATAAATTGATTATATTATTTTATGACTTATTTGCTAGATTTTCGCCGTAAAGTTCTCATCTTTCGTGAGAAGGAAGGACTTACAATA
>CAKMZG010000121.1 GCA_929200335.1 uncultured Alphaproteobacteria bacterium
CCGCAAAATCGGCAGCCAAAAAGCTGAGTGCTAAATTTCAAGCTACGGGTTCTGCCGTGAAAGTTGAAGACGAAACCCTCAATGAAGGTGGCATGTTGGGTGGTGCATTGGGCGCTGATTTGTTAAGCGAAAAGCTTAAACCAGCTAAGGCTTTCATAGATTTTCAAAATGATGTTACCTCAAAAGATGTGCGCCTTGCGGTGCGTGAGGGCTTCCATTCTATTGAACATGTGAAGCGTTATACCACAACGGGTATGGCTACAGATCAGGGTAAAATGTCTAACATGCATGGCTTGGCTATTGCAGCAGAAGTATTGGGCAAGGCAATCCCTGAAGTGGGTCTAACCACATTCCGTGCGCCTTATACACCTGTTACCTTTGGTACTATTGCAAATCACTCTCATGGTGAATTATTTGATCCAACTCGTAAAACACCAATCCATGATTGGGCGGTTGATAATGGCGCTGTTTTTGAAGATGTTGGGCAATGGAAACGTGCTTGGTATTTCCCTCAACCGGGTGAAGACATGCATGCTGCCGTTAACCGCGAGTGTGTGGCGACACGTAAATCTGCTGGTATTTTTGATGCCTCTACTTTAGGTAAAATCGAGGTAGTGGGTAAGGATGCGGCTGAGTTTTTAAATCTGATGTATATCAATGCCTGGACAAAATTGGCCGTTGGCCGTTCACGCTATGGTATTATGTGTCGCGAAGATGGTTTCATCTATGATGATGGTGTTATTGGGCGCTTGGCTGAAGATCGCTTCCATTTGACCACAACTACTGGTGGGGCACCGCGTGTGCTTGCACATATGGAAGACCATTTGCAAACGGAATTTCCTCACTTAGATGTACATTTAACCTCAACATCTGAGCAATGGGCAGTGATTGCTGTTAATGGCCCTAATGCTAGAAAAATCATCGAGCCTTTCATTGAAATGGATATTTCTAATGAGGCCTTCCCACATATGTCTGTTGCGGAGACCAAAATAGCTGGTGTTAATGGCAGACTATTCCGTCTTTCATTTACAGGTGAGCTGGGTTACGAAATTAATGTACCAGCTCACTATGGCAAAGCCTTATGGGAAACCTTAATGGCTGAGGGTGCTAAATATGATATTACGCCTTATGGAACTGAGACCATGCACGTTTTACGCGCAGAAAAAGGCTTTATCATTGTCGGTCAAGATACTGATGGTACCGTCACGCCACATGATGCAAATTTAAGCTGGGCTATTGGTAAACTCAAAAAAGACTTTGTTGGCATTCGTGGTTTGATGCGTCCAGATTTGGTGGCATCAGATCGCCGTCAATTGGTTGGTTTGAAAACCTTAGATGGGAAAACAGTACTGGAAGAGGGCGCGCAAGTGAGCAATCAATCAACCATCAGCATTCCAATGCCGATGGTTGGCTTTGTTACTTCAAGCTATTGGTCAGAGAACCTACAACAACCGGTTGCTATGGCCTTAATTGATGGCGGCTTAGGGCGTATGGGTGAGCGGTTTTATGTTTCAAAAATAGAAGGCGATGATACATCCCTCGTGCCAGTAGAGATTTGCTCTGCCAGCTTCTATGATCCAAAAATGGAGCGTGTTCATGACTAAAATTTTTACAAATGAAGATCAGCAAACCCCATTAGATGAGTATCAATTTGCCAATGCTGGTGTTTTGATAGCCTCTGTGAAAGGTTTGTCGCGGATGAGCTTGCGTGCCAATGATGAGGGTGTTCAAGGTGCTGAAAAAGCATTGGGTGTGAAGTTGCCCCAAAAGCCAAAGACATCGGAATCAAAAGATGGGCGCCATTCACTTTGGATTGGGCCTGATGAATGGCTTGTCTTGGATGAAAAATCTGAGTTAAAAGTTAGCGCAATTGATAAAGTGTCCCAAGTTGATGTTTCTCATCGCAATGTAGCTTTTCAAATTAAAGGCAAAAAGGTAGAGCAAGTGCTGAGCGCTGGTTGCCCGCAAGATGTATCCCTTGAGGTTTTCCCAGTTGGAGCGTGTTCTCGTACGCTTTTTGGTAAGGCTGAAGTGGTGCTTTGGCGTAAGGCTGAGGATGAATTTCATCTTGAGTGCTGGCGATCATTTTCACCCTATGTTGGTGAGTATTTGCATAAAGCAGGGCAATCTGCACTTTACTAAAATAAAGTATTTCTGCCTTACTTTACAATCTTTTGTCTCGTGATTATGTTCAAAGTTTAGTGCGTGTAGTGTTTAAGTAAATTCACTTAAAAGCCACACGCGCTAGATTTATTTGATGATTCAAGGCGTATAGGCGGGTAGATTTATTAAGGGTTTTGTAAAAAAACGGTTGGTTTGCCATTTTCCAGGCTTTGAAAAAGTGTCGCCAGAGCAACACTTTGCAAGGTTTGAGGCGCAATATGAGCGCTGTAAAACCACTTGGGATTTTCAAGGTAATGTTAGTGCCTTCAGCTTAAATGATGATCAAACAGCCAAATGGCAGATGGTCTCAAAAATTGAAGGCCAATCTGTCATTACGGATTATCAGCTCTTTAATTGGCATATGTTAATGGGGGAATATCACGAGCGCTCGCTTTCGGGAAGGTTTGTTTATGGCTTGCCCCGTTATCTATCATTATTTATTTCAAAGTTGCCAATGGACTATTTTAACAGCAATTGGCGCTATGGCTTGTTTTTTCTTTACCCTCTCGTTTTGCTCATTGCTTTCATTCATACCGCCTTTTGGATTAGCTTCTATACAGCAATGGCTCTGGATCTATCTTCAATTTTTGCAACCCTTGTGGGTACTGGGCTATTAACGCTTTTGTTCTTAAAATTTTTAGGAGAGCGCTGGCACTTTTTTTTGATGTTGGATGATTGGGCGTTTGCCTATGATATGATGCATTCCAAAAACGTAAAATTCATTCAAAAGGTTGAAGAGTTTTCACTCCATTTGGAAAGTCTAATTGATGACAGTGATGCAGATGAAATATTGATTTCTGCCCATAGTTTTGGTGCTATATTTGCGGTTTCAGTTTTAAGCAAAATGCTTGAACGTAAAGGCGGTGTTGAGAAGCCTTTGATTGTATTAACGGCTGCATCTTCCATATTAAAAATAGCATTTTCAAAACAGGCCAAATGGCTGCGTGATGGGTTGGGAAGGGTTTTGGCGCAGAAAAATATCAATTGGTTTGAGTTTTTTGCCATTAATGACCCGATTTGTTTTTATAAGTCAAAACCTGATGCCACCCTTAACATTGATGCGCACAATCCCATAAAAGCCCATCGCATTCGATTTCAAGAAACCATATCGCAGGAACGTTTTAAACGTATTTCCAATAATTTTTTCCGTATACATCGTCAAATAATGCTGGCAAATGATCAGCGTTATTTTTATGATTATTTTGCTTATGTCAGTTTTCCATTGCCACTTGGAGATTGGTTGACTAAGGAAGGGCGTAACAAACTATCTATCACGGGTGCGCTGCAAACATTAAAAGAAAAACAGCGTGAGGAAAAAGCAAAAGGCAATTCATGAGTATTTTAGTTGCAAAAATTATTTGGGTAATTGGCGTTGTAGGTTGGTATGTTATTCGCTTCCCCCATGAGCGTAAGTCCAAACGTACTCCAGTAAAAAAAGCCGCGCGCACCCCAAAAGAATGGATTTTATTAACGATTTCCACCACAGGGCTTGGGATTTTACCAGCCATCTTTGTATTCTTTAATGAGTGGCCGAAAGCTTTTAATTATACTTATAATCCTGTGTTGAGCATTATTGGGGCATTGATTTTTATTCTTGCACTTTGGATGTTCTATCGTACCCATAAGGATTTGGGTAAAAACTGGTCCGTGAGTCTCGATATTCGTCAAAATCATAAACTTATCACCCATGGTGTTTATGCAAAATTGCGCCATCCCATGTATACAGCTTTTTGGCTATGGGCATTGGCGCAGGCTTTTCTTTTACCTAATTTCATTGCTGGATTTTCTGGTTTAATAGGCTTTGGCATCTTGTTTTTTGCACGTGTCGGTTCAGAAGAGGCCTTGATGCATCAAGAATTTGATGATGAATATGCTTCATATGTAAAAAAAACTCATAGAATAATTCCATTTATTTATTGATTTGGTAAGTTAAATCATCCATTCTCACAAATGTTATTATTTTATTAACTATAATATTTGTATTTTCACTGGGTATAAATATTTTTGGTGCTATTATGAAATTGATTAATTTTTTTGGGATTGTGTGTGTTGCCCTTGCTTTGGCGTTAGGTGGCTGTTCAAGCTCATCAACAAATAAACGCATGGCTGGGGACAAGGTCTCTACGCAAAGTAAAAACAAGAAATTAGTTTCAAAAAAAACACGTCATAAAAATAAGAGTTCAATCTATGTTATGCGCGGATTGGCAAATGTATTTTCTTTAGGAATGAATAATCTTTCAAATAAATTTACTGCCAAAGGTATGAATTCAAAGGTTTATAATCACTCCCGTTGGGGTGAGGTTAGCCAACGCATTATTGCTGATAAAAAAGCTGGTAATCGTGGAAGGGTGGTTCTAATTGGCCATTCATTGGGTGCTAATGCAATTGTAAAGATAGCTCAAAAATTAAAGGCGCATAAAATTAAGGTTGATCTTTTAATCGCTTTTGACCCTACTGTAAAATTAGCTGTTCCTTCAAATGTTAAACATACAGTAAATTACTATCGTGAAAGCAAAACTTGGGGCACAAAGCTTATAAAAGCCAAAGGTTATCGAGGGCGTTTTAATAATGTTGAATTAAGCAAACGCAAAGGCACTGACCACTTTAACATTGATGAAAGTAAATATCTGCATTCTAAAGTTATGCGTATGGTCGTACGTACTGTTGGGCGTTATAAATAAATTGGTTGGACTTTAAGTTGAATAGCTTTACAAGTCATTATTCAAACTTTAAAGTTATAACATCGACATCAGCAGTGAGACATTTTATAAGTGAATGAGATATTTGCAGGTTTTAAGCAAGCGCTTGAGCTAATCGTCTCTATAGATCCTGACCTTTTTGAAATTGTATTGCGTTCGCTGCATGTAACCATCAGCGCAACCATTATTGCATCTTCTATTGCCTTGCCTTTTGCCGCTTATATCGCAGTGAAACGTTTTCGTGCGCGCCGTCTGTTAATCGCTTTAATGAATGCCCTCATGGGTTTGCCGCCTGTGGTGGTTGGCCTCGTGGTTTATCTCATGTTGTCGCGATCAGGCCCTCTTGGAGTTTTGGGCTTATTGTTCACACCAACGGCTATGATTATTGCTCAAGTGATCATCATCACGCCCTTGATTGCTTCCATTGCGCACCAATCTCTTCGAGATCTCTGGGCGATGTATCATGATCTTTTAATTTCTTTAAACACCACAAAATGGCAGCGGGTGAAAACTCTAATTTGGGATGCAAGGCGTTCACTCTTAACAGCTATGTTGGCAGGCTTTGGGCGTGCCATCGGCGAGGTGGGCGCCATTATGATTGTGGGCGGGAATATAGATCATTTAACACGGGTATTAACAACGGCCATTGCTTTAGAAACAGGCAAGGGAGATTTTGCCCTAGCGCTGGCATTGGGCATAATTCTAATTATCCTTGCCATCATAATTAATGTTAGCATTCATATGGTGTCGAAAACTGAGAGGAGCAAATTATGGTAACATCCCTATTTCCTCTCAGGATACAAGGTGCCTCTATTATTAAACGGGGTAAGCGCATTATTGGGCCGATTGAGCTTGATCTTGAAAGTGATGGCATAACAGCGGTAATCGGCCCTAATGGTTCAGGTAAAACCACATTATTGCGAATGCTTCATGGTATAGAAAATCTTGCGAATGGGACGGTGTCTTGGGGTAATTTTGAATTAAGTGATGCCTTAAAACATCAAGCTTTTGTGTTTCAAAATCCAATTATGCTTCGCCGCTCAGTGTTAGAAAATATGATCTACCCTTTGCATCTTAAGGGCATGACCAATGCTGCTGCTATTGATATTGCTAATAAATGGCTAGAGCGTGTTGGCTTAAGTCAATCATGCAATAAGGATGCTTTAGTGCTTTCTGGTGGTGAACGCCAAAGACTGGCCTTAGCAAGGGCACTGGCCTGTGAACCCAAAATTCTATTTTTGGATGAGCCAACCTCTAATCTTGATGGTTATTCTATGGCGGCAGTAGAAAAATTAATTTTAGATGCAAGCTCAGATGGGATAAAAGTGATCATTGCTACCCATGATTTTGGACAATTGAAACGCTTGGCCGATACAATAATTTTCATGCTAAATGGCAAAATTCATGAAATTGGAAATGTCGAAACCCTTTTATTAGGTGCAAAAAAAGAAGAAACAAGCAAATTTTTGAACGGGGAAATTGTATTATGATGCTAAAAAATAACTTTTTAACTGCTGTGATTGCGCTTGTATTAGGGCTGGTTGGAAGTTTTGCGCAGGCGGCGGATCAAATGAAACTTGCTGTTACAACATCATTTCATAATTCTGGGCTTGCTGATGTCCTTTTGCCTGAGATTAAACAAGACCTTGATATTGAGGTGCAACTCATAGTGGTTGGTACTGGTCAAGCCTTGAAATTAGGTCGTGCGGGTGATGTAGATGCGATTTTAGTGCATTCAAAGGCGGCAGAGGAAAAGTTTGTTAGTGAGGGTTATGGCACCCATCGCCGTAAAATCATGTATAATGATTTTACTCTTATTGGTGGCAAAGCCGATCCTGCAAAAATTTCGGAGGCTAAAACTGCCAGCGATGCATTAGCTCAGATTGCAAAATCTAATAGCATCTTTGTAAGCCGTGGCGATGATAGTGGCACCCATCGTAAAGAATTGAGTCTATGGAAGAAGGCTGAGTTAAATGCTGAAAATTTTGACGCGAAATGGTATCGAGCAGTAGGCAGTGGTATGGGCGCAACGCTCAACGTGGCTGCTGGTTTAGAGGGCTATGTGTTTTCTGATCGTGCGTCTTGGTTGAATTTTAAAAACAAAGCAGACATGGCTATTCTGTTTTCAGGCGACCCAGTTTTGTTTAATCAATATGGCTATTTGCCTGTTGACCCCAAGCGTCATCCCCATGCTAAAAATGAACTTGCTAATAAATTAGAAGCTTGGTTGGTAAGCGATAAGGGGCAGAAAATGATTGCTGATTATAAGTTAGCGGGTGAGCTCTTGTTTACGCCCAATGCCCAGTAAAATATTTTGATTTTAGTTTATTTCTTGCGTTTATATTTGATACGTTGAAATTCGCAAGATTTAGCATCATAAAGCAAAAGCGTACCCACTAAACCCTCACCAATGCCAACAATCTCTTTAATGGCCTCAAGAGCTTGCATACTCCCCAAAACGCCCGTTAAGGCTCCAATAACCCCCACTTCAGCACAATTTGGCAGAAGCCCCTCGGGTGGTTTTTGTGGAAAGATATCCCGATAGCTTGGATTATCATTCTCATAGGGTTTGAGCGTTGTAATAGAGCCATCAAATTTACCAACAGCAGCCGTTATCAAAGGTACTTTTTGTGCTTCGCATAAATCAGCCAGCAAATAGCGGGTATCAAAATTATCGCAGCCATCTAAAATCAGATCATATTGTGAGACAATTTTAACGGCGTTTTCTTTAGATAAACGGGTATTGTGGGTGATGACATTCACATGGGGGTTGAT
>CAKMZG010000122.1:0-2609 GCA_929200335.1 uncultured Alphaproteobacteria bacterium
CTTGCAAATGATCTTGAATTAATCCCTCCATTTCCCAAACGTCGAAAAAAGCCCGTAGGTTATTTGGGCTTTTTATGGGGACTTTGGAGTAACCCAATTGCCATATGGGCTGAGGCGGCGTTTGAAGAGGCTATCGTCGCTGGTCCGACTATTCGTGGGTACTCCGTGATGATTAATGGCGAAGAAGGTATTCAGCACAGTTTTGTTAAACGTGCTAAGGCCTATCAGCGCGATAGAGTTGTAACACGTATGTTAGAGCCAGCATTAGGGCAGGGGTTGTTTACTGCTGAAGGAGACAAATGGCGCAAGCAGCGCAGAATTTTAGCGCCCGTATTCTCGCCACGTAATATAAATCAACTTACTAATAAGATGGTTGATGTAAGTGCTTCCTATGTGGATGGCTTGGTACGGCAAATCGAAGATAATAAAAATGGTCATATTGATCTTGATTTTTCCGAAGCCATGACAAGACTTACATTTTATATTCTATCTAATACGCTTTTTTCAGGTGACATTGCTGTTAGTGCAGATGGCGCAAATGACAAAACTCAACAAGAAAATGAAGAAGAATTTTTCGATGCAATAACAGCCTATATTGAAAGCTTTGGACATATCTCTCCTCTTGATATTTTAAATGCGCCTTCATGGGTGCCACGCATATCAAAGTGGACAACTCGAAATGCAGTAAAGATATTTAACGAGCGTGTTGATAGCACTATTTCTAAACGCCAAAATCGAATTGAATCTGTTGAAGATGTGCCAGATGATTTGCTCACTTTATTGTTGAAAGCAGAAGACGAAGAAGCATCTGAAAATGGTGATAAGGCTACCTTAACAGATGAAGAAGTTAAAGATAATATTATGACATTTATTGGCGCGGGGCATGAAACCACAGCGCGGGCAATGACTTGGGCATTTTATTTAATTTCTCAGCAACCAAATTTGGTAAATGCGTTGCGTGATGAAATAGATGAAGTAATAGATGCCGATGTGCCATCCAATGAATGGGCAGATAAAATGGTGCTGATCCGAGCGGTGATTGAAGAAACCATGCGACTCTATCCGCCTGCACCAATCATTATCCGTGAAGCATTAGAGGACGATGAAACAATGGGAGAAAAAATACCCAAAGGAACTGTTACATTAATCTCAACTTATGTGCTGCATCGGCACAATGAATTTTGGCAAAATCCTAATGTATTTAAGCCGGAAAGATTTTTGCCACAGAATCGAGAGAAAATACAACGTCATACCTATTTACCATTTGGTGTGGGGCCTAGAATTTGCATCGGAGCTCAATTTGCATTGCAAGAGGCAGTGATTATTTTAGCGTCACTTGTTAAGCGCTTAGATATTGAATTTATTGGTAAAAATCATCCAAAAGCAGTGCAACGTATTACGCTTCGGCCTGAAGGTGAGGTGATGATGCGTTTAAGATTGCGTAAATGATTTTATATAGCATGTTACCACCAAAGTGGGTTTCTGTTTGGGGGATAATGACATGTAACAACAAAGAAATAGAGTGCATTTATTAACTTATAGATAAGTAATGCGCTCTAGGCTTTCTTCAATTGTTTTACGTTGTGGTGATGAGGTTTGTGCGCCAAAAATTGTGCAGGCTAAACTGCCGGCAGCGCACCCAAACTGCAGTGCATACTTGATACTTGAGCCGCGAGAAATTTCCGCTGCAAAAGCGCCCATAAATGCATCACCAGCGCCTGTCGTATCAACAGGTTTTATTTGTAGAGATTGAGCCGTAATTTTTTTTTCGTTTTGAAAAGCAACAGCGCCTTCACCACCAAGCGTTGCTATACAAGTAATGTTATATTTTTTGCTCAATTTTGTAATAGCCTTAATGGGATCGGTGGTTGAAATGGATAATGCATCTGCAACGATGATAGCTTCCGTTTCATTAACAATCAGATAGTCAATTTGCTTTAAAATATTCTCGGGAATTTCTTTTGCAGGCGCCGCATTATGAATAGAAATAGCGCCCTTAGATTTTACATATTCTATAGCTTTCCAAGTTTCATTATTATCAACTTCTTGTTGGGTAAGTAGGATGTCATTTTGATTAATCTCGATCGTCTTTAATTGCTCAAAATTAACATCCCCATTAGCGCCCTCAGCTAAGACAATATGATTTTCTCCAGAGGCTTCAACGGCAATCATTGCCATGCCTGTTGATTTTTTGCTTTGCATCAATTCACTTAAATCGACAGCGCTATTTTTTAAAACTTCAAGAGCAGGAAGAGCAAAAGTATCATCACCCGTTGCGCCAATCATTTTTACATTTGCACCTGCACGCGCACAAGCAACCGCTTGATTAGCTCCCTTGCCACCAGCTATTAGGTCATAGCTTTGCCCTTTAATGGTTTCGCCAGGTCGTGGTAACGTTTCAACTCTTACAACCACATCTAGGTTAATGGATCCAAAGGTGATAATCATTCGCCATCCTATTTGAGATTCTATTTCTTAAACAACTTTGCACTATTTTTTGTTTCTTTCAAGTGTCATAGAGAGCCGTGAATTTAAGAAACAATTTTGGGTTTTATTATAATTGCCGAAATGTCATCATAGAATTTTTTTCGTTTTGTTTTATCTTGTAG
>CAKMZG010000122.1:2619-7571 GCA_929200335.1 uncultured Alphaproteobacteria bacterium
ATCTTGTAGTGTTGAAAATAATTTATCTGAAAAATTATCTAAATTCTCTGGGATGGCGTGCTGAATAAATTTTGTAAAATGGTTTTGGGGAGACTCTCCAGTTTCTAATTCAAAAGCATCTATTAAACCATCTGAAAATAGCATCAACTTGTCACCATCATTTAAACGATAGCTATTGGTTTCATATTCACCATCTTCTAAAATTCCAATAGGCGTAGCGGTTTCTCCTACATATACTATTTCTCTATTGCTTCTTATAATAGTGGCTTCAGGTTGCCCAGCAAGAGAAACGCTCACCTCTCCGGTTTTACAATTTACTTGGGCATAAGCCATGGTAAAATAATAGCCGGAATTATCTTCGCTTTGATGATGTTTGTTAAGCAATGTGAGAAGTTCATGGGGCGCGCGTATAGAAAAGCTACCATCTTCATTGAGCTTAAAAGCTGGATTAGATTTTTTATTATATGGATTTAAAGATTGTCCAAGCATAAAGCCAAGCAGCGCTGCCGAAACACTATGACCCATAACATCAATAGCATATATTCCAACTGTATCTTCATCCAATGAGAAGTAGCCAATGACATCGCCACCGATGTGAGATAGAGGGCGATCAGCTATTGCTATTTCACAATTATTTAGACTGATATAAGGTGCTGGACGCTGCGCACTTTGTAGTTTCCCAGCCGCTTTTAAATCTTCGTCTAAGCACTGGTATGCTTCACTTAAATAGGCATTGGTTTCATTCAACTCTTGATTGCGTTCAATTAGATCATGTTGGAGTTTTAAGATGCGCATGCCGGCATGCATGCGAGCATGAAGCACCTGCCTTAACATTGGTTTCAAAATATATTCATCAGCTCCCGCAAAGAATCCCGCAGACAAATCTTTGGTTTGGGTTTTCTCAGCTGCTAAGATAAGATAGGGGCTGCAATCTGTTTTTATATTTCTAATTTGTTGGAATAATCTCACTCCACTTAACTGCGGTAGATCCCAATCACTGATTACAAAAGATGTGGGCTCTTGGCGATATCTCTTTAGTGCATCTTTACCATTTCGGGCTGTGATTATGTGATAATTTTCTAACCGCAACCATGCACAAGTTTCTTTTAATTTCTCATAGTCTTTCATAACGACGAGTACAGATCGCAAAGGATTATGTTTTTCAATTTTGAAGAATATAGGTTGATCTTCAGTATCAATTTTCATTTTCTTAAATGCCCCGGTGTCTACACAATTATTATGAAAATTACGTGCTTAAAAAGTTATGTCGATAGACTAATGGTCTAATTGACAGGTGCAATCTATAGTTGTGTTGAAATTTATTTGAATATTTATTAAAATCTTAATTTTATTATTTTCATATAATTCAGTCATTTAGAATAAAATTTGCATCTATAAATAGGTTGAAATATTTTCGTTTAAATAGATGTGATAAAAGTATTTTTACTAAAGTTGCGTTGTTTTTTGGAAAATTTCGTTGAACAAATTGTTCAACCTATTAGTGTAATATTATAGTATTATATACATTTAGTTGTGCTTGAGTATATTCAGCTTTATCATGAATTTGAAGATCTGGGGTAAAAAACAATCATAATGATTCAGCAAATGATCTTTGATTTAAATTAGAAATATTGGAAAAAATCATGGAACTTTTTAGCAAAAAAATTGATGGTAGAAAAATTGTTGTCATTGAATCAGATCGAATTGATGCTGCTTGTGCTGTTGAATTTAAACGTGAAATATTGAGCTTGATTGATGAAGGAACTGAGCAGTTGGTGCTGGATTTGGGGCATGTGAAATATATCGACAGTAGTGGGCTTGGCGCTATTGTTGGGGTGTTTAAATCAATGGGGCAACAAGCTTCTTTTTGTATTATCGGGCTAAACAAAGCAGTGGAACGAATGTTTCAATTAACGCGAATGGATCGCGTATTTAACATTCATAAAACACTTGATGAGTTAGCATAATAATAAAAAGGAAAAGCTATGAAAGCGATGGTTTTATGTGCTGGACATGGCACACGTTTGCACCCAATTACATTGAAATACCCAAAGCCGCTTGTGCCTATTCTGGGCAAGCCAATTTTACATCATATTTTTGATCATCTTGAAAAATTTGGTGTGAAAGATGTTGCGATAAATTCAAGCATAATGCCTGAGAAATTTGAAGAATCTATTTCGGAAAAAAATGATTTGGGCTTGAATATTATTCATTCCTATGAAGGCCATAATGTTGGTGGATTTAAAGCTGGATTGCCTTTAGGCTCTGCTGGAGGTTTGCAAAAAGTACAACGCAAGTATGAATTTTTTAACGATAGTTTTATTGTAATTTGTGGGGATGCGCTTGTTGATATTGATTTTGAAAAAATGATGAAGTTTCACAAATCTCATGGCGGCATTGCAACGATTGCTAGTCTTGAGGTGGCTGCAGATGATGTGAGTAATTATGGCGTTATTGTAACGGAGAATGATGGAAGTATTTCTGCGTTTCAAGAAAAACCTTCGCAGTCCATGGCCTTATCCAATCAGGTAAATGCTGGAATATATATTTTTGAACCTGAAATATTTACCCACATACCTATCAATGGGGCCTATGATATTGGAAGCGAATTATTTCCCAAACTAATTGAAGAAAGATTGGATATTTACGCCTATCATGAACAATTTAATTGGATTGATTTCGGCAAGTTATCTGATTACTCAGCAGGGTGCTTCTCTGCTCTTTGTGGTAAAATTAAAACTCTTAAACTTGATGTTGAAGAATTTAAACCTGGGGTGTTTATCGAAAAGAATGTTGTGATTTGTTCAGACTTACAAAGTCTACAAGCGCCAATTTTTATAGGTGAAGGAACCATCGTTAAATCAGGTACAGTGATAGTTGGGCCCACGATTATTGGGAGTGACTGTGTGGTTGAATCAGATGCGTATATTTCAAACTCTATAATTTCATCCGGCAAGCATATCTATAAGAATGCTTTCATCAATGAAAAGACGTTCTTTAGCAATTGGATGATTGAACAACATGATTGGATAGAATGTGAAGAGGTTGGTATTAGAGATCAATTTTTTAAACCCATCGATAATGATGTTGATTGCATCATATTAGAATCAGGGACGCGCGATAGAATTATAATGTGAAAGTGAGGTTTTCTAGGGAGATTGCTGTGAATGTAGAACCGTTCCAAAAAAGGATAAATGCAAATCTCAAAGCGGTTAGTGCTATAGGAGATGAATTTTATGATTATTGTTCATCGCAACTAGCTGACAATGAAGAAAATTCTTTGCGCATTATTGATCTAAAAATTGCACTGATAGAGTTGTTAAATAATATTGTCCTTCATGCTTGTGGTGGTGATGGCGAGGTAATTATAAATTTAAAAGCTAAATTTATGGATGATCGTTTGCAGGTGACAATTTTTGATGATGGCATTTTATTGCCGCAGTATTTAATTCATCCTGATTCAATTCACTCGCCCCTTATGAGGAATGAAGATCTACCAGAGAAAGGCTTTGGTTGGTTCTTAGTTCATCAGGTTTTTGAAATCACAAATTATCAAAGAAACGGCAATCAAAAGAAGGGGCAAAACATACTTAATTTAATTGAACATGAATTGGATTTTGGTTGGGCTAACAATGGGCAGGGGCAGGCAATTTTAGTGCATAAAGTTGGGTAATATCTGTTTAGTGATGAATAATCACGCAGATTTAACGTTCGTAATAATAGTAAATCAATTTGTCAGTATTCTTTGAAATTTAGGGCAACAGCTGAATTAACTTTGGGAAAAATTAAAAATGGGAAAGTGACAATGAAAAAATTGATTGAAAACTTTAAAAATTTAATTTTCAAAATTGGATTAGTCGTAGTCTTTATAATGTCATTTGCTTTCCTGAGTATTGCTAAAGTATCTGCTGTTTTTAAGGGTGATAAAGTTAATCAAAACAATTTGTTAGTAGATTTTCCTGATGGGATTTACCAGGAAAATGAAGAGGGCGTATTGGATGAAAGTGAAGATGATGTTGCACCCGGAATTGAGGCAGATACTTATGAAAGTATGGATGCGCTAAACGATGAAAATTTTCTTGATATTATAGAAAGAAAATTGGGAAAAGAATAGCACCTTTAGCGTTTAAGTGGTTACATTTTAATTGGAAGTATTCGCGCAAAAAAACTGTATCATGTCGCCCAAAAGTGGGTGTCGATTTTGGGGGTAATGAGATGCAACAACAAAGGCATAGAGCGAAGTTATAAATTTATAGATAAGTGATGCGCTCTAGCGGAATTAAGTTGAAATCATTTAGGTGCATGATGCTCTAAAAAAGTTATATAAAATTGAAATATTTTTTGGCAGTTATTGGGCTTATGATGATTTAATTAAATTGTGAATAGCTTCTGATATTTCTATGGATGAATCAACTGGTTTGGTGTTGAATTTGTTAATGCCACCATTAAAGTCTTGGATGATTTTTTTGTCTCGTAAAAGATCGAGAAAATAATTTAGTTTGGTGAGACCACGGGGGCGGTATACATAACAAGGCCGGCCTGTGTAAAGTGCCTCCGATACCATATTATGACTATCTCCTGTGACCACATAGCGTTGGCAATGGGCGAGGATTTCAAAATATGGATTGTCACCACCATCTAATTTTTCATGCCAAAGCTCATGCTTATATAGTGTTTTTTCTACTGCTTTGATAAGGGCAGGCGGTGTGCGTCTTGAGGCGGTAATAAAATAGCTATGCCCCTCAATGGGCATGCGCTCTAAATATTTCATAAAATGGGCAATGCTTTTCGCATCATATTTTACAGCACCAGAATTTCCACCTAAAATGATCCCAATAGGAATGCCTGAATAGTCCGCAAAACGAGTTTTGGCAGATCGTGCAGCCGCATTTATTTTTTCTTGTGTTATGCCATGAGGCGAGGTGAGAGTGTGAATTAGGCTCGGGCTGGGT
>CAKMZG010000123.1 GCA_929200335.1 uncultured Alphaproteobacteria bacterium
ATGCTTTTGAAAGATATAAAATCATGACCAATTTTCCAAATTTTAAGATCTATTGAAATTTTATGATCTAAGGGCTATATCTTAATTAATAAATTTATTGAATGATTTTATAATTATATTGAATTAATGGGGTGTAATGATTTATCAACTAGGCAAGCGGTATAATCTATATTTATGCGTTTTACTTATGTTGATAAGTAATGGGCATTCTGCTTTTGCCGAACAGCTAAAAACTACAGCCCAGCAAGCATTTATGTTGGATGCGGGTACTGGTACAATTTTTATTAATAAAAATGCTGATGAACTTATGGCGCCAGCATCAATGGCTAAATTATTGACGGTAGCGGTTGTGTTTAAGGCCTTGATAGCTGGTGAGATTGAATTAGATAAGAAAATCAAAATCAGTAAACATGCTTGGAGTACTGGTGGTGCTCCATCGCGTACCTCATCAATGTTTGCTAAATTAGGTTCATCAGTTGCGGTTGAGGATTTATTGCGCAGTGTTATTATTCAGTCAGGTAATGATGCAGCAATTGCTTTGGCTGAGGGAGTAGCCGGTAGTGAAGATGACTTTGTAACGCGAATGAATGCCTATGCCGAAGAAATAGGCATGAAAAGCTCAAGTTTTTATAATGCCAGTGGTTTGCCTCATAAAATGCAAGCTGTTACTGCGCGGGATCTAGCAATTTTAGCACTTCATCTTATCGAGACTTATCCTCAATTCTTAGGCATATTTAGTGAAAAAGAATTTACTTGGAATAAAATACGCCAAATCAATAAGAACCCGCTGGTTTTTAATGATGAACGGGTAGATGGATTAAAAACAGGCTACACTGATAAATCTGGTTATGGCATTGTAGTGAGTGCCTTAAATGATGATCGCCGTGTCATTCTTGTCTTGAACGGCTTAGCAAAAAAGAAAGATAGAGTTGCTGAAACTAAAAAGCTATTAGACCATGCGTATAGTGGGGTTAGTTTTAAACGGCTTTATCAAAAGAATGAAATTATCGGAACAGCAAGGGTTTATGGTGGCGAAAAAGCTAATATTCGCCTTAAAATAAAAGAGAATATCAGCCTATTCTTACCTTCTCGAAAAGCTGAAGAATTTAAAGCTCAAATTAAATATGAAGGACCATTACTTGCCCCAATTGGGAATGATGTAAAAATTGGCACATTCACCATTTATCATCAAGATGAGGTGTTAAAGCAGGTGCCTGTTTATACCAGCGAAGCAATTGAAGAAGGCTCTATTGTTGCAATTGCTAAAGATGCTGCAATTGAATGGGTGCTCAGTAAATTTTAAATAAAATCACAACTTTAATATGTAAAATAAATCTGTAGAGATTTGTTTTATTTAAAGCGCTTTGCCTAAATCTATCTTATAAGTTAAAATAAATAGATTCATTATTAAGGTATGCCAGATTGCGTGGAAAATTCATAACATTTGAAGGTGGTGAGGGAACGGGTAAATCAACTCAGATCAGCCTATTAGCCAATCATCTTAAAGACTTAGGACACGATGTTATTGTTACCCGTGAACCTGGTGGTACAGCAGGTGCAGAAGCTGTCCGTCATATATTATTATCGGGAACGGCAGAGCAATTTGGCTCTGATATGGAGGCAATTCTATTTGCAGCGGCGCGCGCTGATCATGTGGATCAAATTATAGCTCCAGCGCTAGATGATGGTAAATACGTGCTTTGTGACCGTTTTTTTGATTCAACCCGAGCCTATCAAGGAGCTTCAGGCAATGTGCCGTTTGAAACCCTTCATGCACTTGAACAAGCGGCTTGTGGTGAACATTGGCCTGATTTAACTCTAATATTAGACTTATCATCAAAAGAGAGCATTGCACGAGCAAATAAACGTAGAGGTGATGCAGAAGCTGATCGCTTTGAGCGCGAATCGATAAAACAGCAAGAACTGCGTCGCAGGGCATTTTTAGATATAGCTAAACAAGCTCCAGAGCGCTGTGCAGTGATCGATGCAGCGGGTTCTATAGAAGAGATTTCTGCAGCCATTTGGCGCGAAGTTGATCTGCGTTTGATTAAACCGCAAAATCTCCCCAACAAGCCTTCTCAATTGAAAGAAAAACTTAAAAGGATAAATAAAAATGTCCGCAATTGAAAATGAAGGTATTATGCGCATGCAGCTTGATGGCGTTAAGCATCCAGCTGATAGCAACAAGCTGATTGGCCATCAAAATGCACAAGAAGTTATGGCGCAAGCCCTAGCCAGTGAACAATTGCACCATGCTTGGTTGATTACAGGCGCTGAGGGGATTGGTAAAGCAACGTTTGCCTTTCATTTTGCTAAACATATCATTGCGCATTTTCGCGATAAAAATCTAACTGGCGATTCTATGTTTGGGGAGGTCGGTACCACGGGTTTTACAGAGCTCACACAGGATGATCCGATTTCACGACAAATCGCTAATGGCTCACATCCAGAAGTTTTATATCTTTCGCGCCCATGGGATCAAAAAACTAAGAAATTCAAAACCAAACTCACCGTAGATGTGATCCGAAAAACGGTAAAATTCTTTGGTGCAACATCTATGAATGATGGTTGGCGCATAGCCATTGTTGATGCTGCGGATGATATGAATGCAAGTGCCGCCAATGCGCTATTGAAGATTTTAGAAGAACCGCCCAAGCGTTCGCTTTTTCTGGTTGTTTCCCATTCCCCAGGCAAGCTATTACCGACCATACGTTCAAGATGCCGCCATCTAGCGTTGAAACCCCTTGATTTTGATGAGATCAAGACTATCTTAAATCTACAAGAAGGTGTCACGTTACCAAGTGGTGAGGTTTTAGATGCAGTTGCCAAACTATCAGAGGGCAGTGCAAAACGCGCAGTGCAGCTCTGTGAGGGTAACGCCTTAAAGCACTATCAATTATTTATGGAAGTTACCCAAAATACCACGCCTAATTGGATAAAAATTCATAGTCTTGCGGATGCTCTTGCTAAAGCCGGTAATGATGATGAATATTCGTTGTTTTTTGATATGATTAATGGATTTTTAGCCAGACGAGTAAGGGCACAGGATGAACCCTTAATGCATCATCAAGAAGGCTTGTTAAATCCATCTCATTTCCCCCTTGCTCATTGGGCTGATCTGTGGGAAAACCTGCAGAAATCACGTGCGGTTGCTGATGGGTATAATCTGGATCGAAAACAGGTAATCCTATCCTTCTTTCAAGCGCTATTTCAATCTTAAACCTAGAATTAGAGTAAAATCAGTAGATGTCGAACCACAATAAAAATCCTTTTTACATTACAACAGCCATCTCTTATCCCAATGGCGTGCCGCATATTGGCCATGCCTATGAGTTGATTGCAACGGACGCTATTGCGCGGTTTAAACGCCTTGATGGCCATGATGTGTTGTTTTTAACAGGGGTGGACGAACATGGTCAAAAAATGCTGCAAACTGCCCGCAAAGAGGGTCTAACGGTTCAAGAATTAGCTGATCGCAATACTTCGCGTTTCCAAGATATGGCAGCGGCGCTTAATTCATCTCATGATGATTATATACGCACTTCAGAAGAGCGTCACCATGAATCATGCCAAGAAATTTGGAACCGTATGGCCTCCAATGAGAGCAATGGCGAGAGTGATATTTATAAATCTAGCTATGCGGGCTGGTATTCCGTGCGTGATGAGGCTTATTACGCTGAGGATGAAACCGAGGTCTTAGAAGATGGAAGCCGTGTTGGCGCGCAGGGCACGCCCGTAGAATGGGTTGAAGAGGAAAGCTATTTTTTCCGCCTGTCAGCTTATGAAGATAAATTACTGCAATATTTTGAAGAAAACCCTGAATTTCTTGCACCAAAAAGCCGTCGAAATGAAATTATCTCATTCATCAAGTCTGGCCTAAAAGACCTTTCTATTTCACGCACAACCTTTGATTGGGGCGTAAAAGTTCCAGGTGATGATAAACACGTTATGTATGTTTGGGTCGATGCTCTAACCAATTATATTACAGGTGCTGATTTTCCAAATGAAGCCAGTGAGAAATGGCAAAAATATTGGCCGGCGGATGTTCATGTGATTGGTAAAGATATTACCCGCTTTCACACCATCTATTGGCCAGCGTTTTTAATGTCTGCAGGCTTGCCATTGCCTAAAAAAGTATTTGGCCATGGTTTTTTATTGAACTCAGGCGAGAAAATGTCCAAGAGTCTTGGCAATGTGGTTGATCCATTCGATTTAATTGATACTTATGGGGGGGATGCTGTACGTTTTTATTTCTTGCGTGAGGTGGCATTTGGTCAAGATGGCTCCTATTCCCATGAGGCAATTATTAATCGTGTGAATGCTGATTTAGCTAATGATTTAGGCAATCTTGCTAGCCGTGCACTTTCTATGATTGCCAAAAATTTAGAGGGTAATTTGGGCGCACCAAACGCCTATAGTGATGCCGATAAAGCAATATTAGAGTTGGCTTCCAATATGCTTAACCAATGTCGTGAAGCTATGGATAAACAACATATTCATGATGCTGTTGGCGTAATATGGCATGTGGTGAGTGAGGCCAATAAATATTTTGCAGGCGAGGAGCCTTGGGCGCTTAAAAATACTGATATTGAGCGCATGCGTACGGTCTTATATGTGGCATCTGAGATTATCCGCCAAGTGGCAATTCTAGCCCAGCCCTATATGCCAGAAAGCTGCAATAAGCTTTTAGATATGCTTAAAATACCTCAAGATCAGAGACAATTTGAGCATTTAGGCGCTGAGTTTGCCCTGAGTGATGAAACTGTGATTGAAAAACCATCTCCGGTATTTCCACGCATTCAAAAGCCTGCCGAAGATGAAAAAGGATAGTGCATAATGTTGGTTGATAGCCATTGTCATTTGGATTTCCCAGATTTTGCTGAAGAGCTTGACGATGTGGTGGCACGAGCAGAAAATGCTGGCGTGCGTCGCATGGTTACCATTTGCACTAGAGTGCGCAAATTTGAACAAATCCACGCTGTGGCTCAACGTTTTGAAAATGTCTATTGTTCCGTTGGTACTCATCCATTGAATACGGGTGAAGAGTTAGACATTACAACACAAATGATCGTTGATCATGCGCAAAATGAGAAGGTTGTCGCCATCGGGGAGGCGGGACTTGATTATTTTTATGATAAAGACCCTCGCGAACAGCAGCAGCAAGTTTTTCGCACTAATATTGCAGCAGCTCGCGAAACGGGACTGCCTTTGGTAATTCATGCACGTGCCGCTGATGATGACATGATTGCCATTTTACAAGATGAAATGAAGAAAGGGGTATTTTGTGCCATTCTGCATTGCTTTTCTTCAACGCAAAAATTAGCAAATGTTGGTGTTGAGCTTGGTTTTTATGTTTCATTTTCAGGCATTTTAACCTTTAAAAATTCACAAGAAATCAGAGATATAGCAAGCACCGTACCCCATGAGCGCTTGTTGGTTGAAACCGATGCACCATATCTTGCGCCGCCGCCATTTCGCGGTAAGCGCAATGAGCCAAGTTATACGGTACATACGGCAAAAGTTTTAGCCGAAACATTAGGAAAATCAGAAGAAGAGGTTTGGCAACAAACCAGTCAAAATTTCTTTACGTTATTTTCTAAAATGCCCAAACCAACAGCTGAAGAATTTCTCAAACCGCCCCATTTAGAGGTGTAACATGTCTAAGCGTTTAAAATTCACCATTTTGGGCTGCGGGTCATCGCCTGGTGTGCCGCGCATTGGTGGAGATTGGGGTGCTTGTGATCCCCAAAACCCTAAAAACCGCCGTCGTCGTGCCTCGCTTCTTATTGAGCAATTTCAAGGGGATGGAAAAACCACAGTCGTGGTAGATACAGGCCCTGATTTTCGCGAGCAAATGTTATCTGCCAATGTGGGCTGGGCTGATGGAGTTTTATATACTCACGGCCATGCTGATCATATTCATGGGATTGATGATTTGCGCTCTTTTGTGATTAATCGTCATCATTTGGTAAATATCTATTGCGATGATTTTACATCTGAGCGCCTCTACGAAGGATTTGGTTATTGCTTTAAATCCCCAGAGGGTAGCCAATATCCACCAATCTTACGTGAAAACCGAATTGCCGCCGGTCAATCTTTTGAGGTTTCAGGAGAGGGCGGTAATATAGAAATTTTACCCTATAAGCAGCAACACGGCTCTATTCACTCCCTAGGATTTAGGATGGGTAATTTTGCCTATTCATCAGATATTTCAGATATGCTGGATGAGACCATTCCGCTACTTCAAGGTTTAGATGTTTGGGTTTTAGATGCATTGCAATATCGAGAACATTCCAGCCATTTTAGTGTGGAGCAGGCGCTATTCTGGGTGGATAAAATTAAACCAAAACGCGCAATTTTTACTCATATGCATACACCCCTTGATTATGACACACTAAAGTCTGAATTGCCCGGTCATATTGAGCCTGCTTATGATGGCATGGTAATTGAGGTTTAAATAAATGACAAAATCAAATAAAACTAAATCTCCAGAGATTGGATCAGAAGAATTAGCGCCATTGCGCAGTGAAATTGATATGCTCGATGATCAAATCATGGCGCTTTTGGCCAAGCGTTTAGATTGCTGTCACCGTGTGGCGGAGATCAAGCGTCAACATGATATTCCTGTTGTTCTTGAAGAGCGTATTGCAGCTGTGATTGAGCGTGCTGAGACATATGCCAATGCTCATAGTTTAGATACAGATTTTTATAAAACCATTTACAAGCGCATCATTGAAGCCACATGTGATGTGGAGATAAAGCGCCTATCTAAATAATTCAACGTTACATGCAGTTGCATAGCCCATTGAACGTTTAATGCCAGGTAAAAGCGCAGCTCCATTCATTGCATAACTCAACTCAATTAGTCCTGAATCGCCATAGGCCTCGATAATAGTCTGCCGTGCAATCATATCATCTTGACGTTGGCCAACTACTGCATCTGATAATTGTGCAACGACCTTTAAATTCTTAGACAGATTATCATAATTACCTTTTACAATGGCCAAAATTTCCAATTTCTCAATGCCAGCTTGTTGTGCTAAATTAATTTCTATCTCAACACAGGTGCCACAATCAGCAGCTATTGCACCACGAAGTCGTGCAATATGATAAGCAAGGGCTGGGACATGGTTATTGGGATTTAAAAATGAAAAAATACGATTATAGCGCATGAGTAAGCCAAAATTACTGTCTGCAATTTTATGGGTATAGTCTAATTTTACACCAAGTTTTTGCTCGGATTTAGTAATCATAAAATGGGCAATTTTTGTGAGCATTTTAAAATCCAATAAGTTAAATTTATTCAATGTGCTTTCTAAATATTTTCATGGCTTATTTATGTGGCTTGTGCCATTTTATAATTTGTGGATATGAATTCACATAATTGCATTACGCTCTATGACTACCTAGTGGTTATGGCCACCCTTCATATCCATAACTTTAAATTCCACTTCAACATCTCCAACATTCTTAAAAGTAA
>CAKMZG010000124.1:0-2086 GCA_929200335.1 uncultured Alphaproteobacteria bacterium
ACCCCTCTTTATATCCTCCCGCCGTCGCTGGTTATGCCAGCTCCCCCGGAACCCCCGCCATATTTAAAATTCCTTGTAACTTTGCCCGTTCTATAGCCCTTCCCGCCTTGCTTGTCAGCAGCAAATTTTCTAAAGTTTATTTTTCGCGAAAGCTTATAAGAGGAATCACCTTCAATGCGCCCCAGTCTGTTAAATCCCCTATTTACAGATGTCACCAATCTCAATGGTGTGGGCCCGCGCATTGCACAAAACCTCTCAAAGCTTCTGGTGACACGCGAAGAACAACCAGGCATCAAACAAATGGCGCAATTGCGCGATTTGATTTTTCACATGCCGCACAATATCATTGATCGCCGCGAGCAACCCGCTCTTGAAGATGCCCCCATTGATACCATCATCACCTTAAAACTGCGGGTTGATGCCCATTATCCTGCACCCCGTGGCAACGCCAATGCCCCCTATCGGGTAAAGGCACACGACCCCACAGGTGAAGTAACCCTTGTTTTCTTTCGTGCCCATCAATCATGGCTGGAAAAACAATTGCCCATTGGTGAGATCGTCTATGTGAGTGGTAAATTGGAAAATTTTAACGATCAGCTTAATATGGTGCATCCTGACCATATGGTCTTGGAGGAAAATTTTGACGATCTCCCCCTTGTGGAACCTATCTACCCCTTGGGCGCTGGTGTATCTGCCAAGATTTTACAAAAAGCCGTTAAGGCGGCATTGAAAAAACTTCCCACCTTCCCAGAATGGCAAGATGGTGCCTTAATAAAAAAACAAAAATGGCCAAGCTTTAATGAAGCACTTGAGACCGCCCATAGCCCTCGCGATGGGTTAGATGTTTCCCCCCAGTCCATAGCCCGTCAGCGCCTCGCCTATGACGAACTGCTTGCAGGCCAACTTGCCCTCGCCCTTGTGCGTGCTAATATGAAAAAACAATCAGGTCGCCAACTCAAAGGCAATGGCGAATTAATAGCAAAAATTACCAAACATATTCCCTTTGAGTTAACCAGCGCGCAAAAACGTTCCTTAGATGAAATTAAACAAGATATGGCCTCAGGTGAGCGAATGTTGCGCCTGCTTCAAGGTGATGTTGGCTCTGGCAAAACCATTGTTGCCCTGCTTGCTATGATTAACGCCATTGAGGCTGGTTACCAAGGGGCTATCATGGCACCCACTGAAATTCTAGCACGTCAACATTTTGCCACCATCGCGCCACTTGCTGAGGCTATCGGCCTTAAAGTTGCCATTCTAACAGGGCGCGAAAAAGGAAAAGCGCGCGAGAAAATTTATACAGAATGCGAGAATGGCGAGACAGATATTCTCATTGGCACTCATGCACTCATTCAACCTGATTTAAAATTCAAAAACCTTGGTCTTGGCATTATTGATGAGCAACACCGTTTTGGGGTGCAACAACGCTTAAGCTTATCAGCCAAAGGCGAAGCCTGTGATATTTTAGTGATGACAGCAACCCCCATTCCACGCACGCTTGTCTTAACCTTCTTTGGTGATATGGATGTCTCTATATTAGATGAGAAACCCGCAGGCCGCCAACCCATTACAACCACGGTTCTTGCCAAAGAAAAAATGGCAGATTTGGTTGCGCGCCTACAAAGCGCTATTAATGAGGGTAAAAAAGCCTATTGGATATGCCCACTAGTCGAGGAAAGCGAGGCATTGCCCGTGACTTCTGTGCAAAACCGCTATGACAGTTTAAAAAGCATTTTTGGTGATAAGCTTGGTCTAGTCCATGGCAAAATGAAAGCAGCAGAAAAAGATGCCGTTATGGCAGATTTCAAAGCAGGCAAGATTAAATTGCTCATAGCCACCACAGTAATTGAGGTGGGAGTGGATGTCTCAGACGCTACCATTATGATTATTGAACATGCCGAACGCTTTGGCCTTGCCCAACTGCACCAATTGCGCGGGCGTGTTGGCCGTGGCAGTGAGGCATCAAGTTGCATCTTACTTTATCAACAACCCCTTGGGAAAGTAGCACGAGAGCGCTTAAACACCATGCGGGAATCTGAAGATGGGTTTTATATAGCAGAGCAAGATTTAAAACTACGCGGTGAAGGTG